>NZ_JBEZBW010000019.1:0-100351 GCF_040647305.1 Saccharothrix sp. NPDC042600
CGTGACCAGCGTGCTCGGCACGGCCGGCGCGGTCGTCGGCGCGACCTTCACGGCCCGCACGATCGGCGGCATCATCACGGCCAGCCCGATGACGGCCGCCGAACCCCCGGGCCCCCGCGCCCTGCGACTGGTCCACTCCGCACCCGCCGCTCGCACCGAGCCCACCGGCCGACCCGGCCGACCCGGCGACGGGCTGCTGCGCGCCGGCGACCGCGTCGCCCTCGTCGCCCCCGCCGGACCCGCCGCCCCCGGCATGCTCCGCGCCGGCACCGCCTGGCTGGAGGCCTGGGGCCTGGAAGTCGTGCCCGGCAAGCACCTCACCGACACCCACCCCACCCTGCCGCACCTGGCCGGCACCGACGCCGACCGCGCCGCCGACCTCACCGAAGCCCTCACCGACCCCGCCACCACCGCCGTGTTCTGCGCCCGCGGCGGCTACGGCTGCCAACGCGTGCTGGACCTGGTCGACTGGACCGCCGTCGAGAACGCCCCGCCCAAGGTCTTCGTCGGCTCCAGCGACACCACCGTCCTGCACGACCGGCTCACCCGCCTGGGCCGCCGCACCTGGTTCGGCCCCATGCCCGCCACCCCCGCGTTCGTCCACGACGGACCCGCCCGCGACCACCTGCGCCGCGCCCTGTTCACCGGCGACCCCGGCCCCTACCGCGGCACCGTCCTGGTCCCCGGCACCGCCACCGGACCCGCCACCGGCGGCACCCTCACCCTCCTGGACACCCCACCACCACCCGGCGCCATCGTGTGGCTCGAAGACGTCGACGAACCGCCCTACCGCCTCGACCGCATGCTCACCGCACTGCTGCGCCGAGGCTGGTTCCACGACGTCGCCGGCATCGCCCTGGGCTCCTTCACCGGCTGCGGCGACCTCACCGACGTCCACGCCGTCCTGCACGACCGCCTCGCCGGCCTCGGCGTCCCGGTCGTCGCCGACATCCCCTTCGGCCACTGCGCCGCCCAACGCACCATCCCGCTGGGCGTCACCGTCCACCTCGACCACAACACCGTCACCACCGGCGACCGGCCGAGCGACTAGCGGATGCGCTCCAGGCTGCGCGCCGCCGCCACCAACTCCTCCGCCAACCGCCGCAACTCCGCCCGCCCCGCACCGTCCGACGCCGCCGTCACCACGTCCTCCGCCGCGCACCGCACCTGGAACAACCGGTCCTGCAGATCCGCCAACTCACCCGAGGACAACACCACCGCGTCCTCGGGCAACCCACCCCGCTGCACCGCCGCCCGCCGCTCGTACGCCCGCTGCCGGCACGGCTGCGCGCAATACCGCCGCGGCCGGCCGATCCGACCGCTGTCGGGCAGACGACGACCACACCAGGCGCAATGCCTGGCCTCCTCCCGGCGCGGCACCACAGCCTCCCCGGTCACCAGCTCCATGACGCGCGACCGTATCCGGCTACCCACCGGTCACCCCCACGCCACGCCGCCAAGGCAGACTCTCCCGCTGTGACCACGAACCACCCCTACCTCTCCGGACCCCACCCCCGCGCCTTCGCCCACCGCGGCTGGCACCTGGACGACCTCACGGGCATGGAGAACTCCCTGGCCGCCTTCCGCCGCGCCGCCGCCGAAGGCTTCCGGTACCTCGAAACCGACGTGCACGCCACCTCCGACGGGGTGGTCGTGGTCCACCACGACGACGTCCTCGACCGCACCACCGACGCCACCGGCCCCGTCGCCACCCAACCCTGGTCGGCCGTCAAGAACGCCAACGTCGGCGGACGCGAACCCATCACCCGCCTGCAAGACCTCCTCGAAGAACTCCCCGACGCCCGCCTCAACATCGACGTCAAATCCGACCGGGCCGTCGAACCCGTCGTCACCCTCCTGCGCCGCACCAACGCCCTGCACCGCGTCTGCCTCGCCTCCTTCAGCGAAAAACGCCTCGCCCGCCTGCGCCGCCTCGCCGGACCCGACCTCATGACCAGCATGGGACCCCGCTCCGCCGGCGCGCTGTGGGCCGCCGGCCGCGTCCCCCTGCTCGGCCTGCCCGTCGCCGGCCTCATCGCCCAGGTCCCCGCCACCCAGGGCCGCCTCACCGTCGTGGACCCCCGCTTCGTCCGCGCCGCCCACCGCCGCGGCCTCGAAGTCCACGTCTGGACCATCGACGACGACACCGACATGACCCGCCTGCTCGACATGGGCGTCGACGGCCTGGTCACCGACCGCCCCGACCGGCTGCGCGAGGTCCTGCGCGCCCGCGACCAGTGGCCCGCCCACTGAAGTTCACAACAGGTTGGGACATGATCACCACAACCGGCCGACCGGGGAAGTACGCTCCGCCCCCATGAGCGTGGCCGACACCCCAGCACCCGCACTCGACCGCAAGCGCGAACAACGCGGATGGGTCTGGTACGACTGGGCCAACCAGGTGTTCACGACCTCCGTCACCACGGTGTTCCTCTCCGGCTACCTCACGGCCGTGGCCAAGCAGGCCGCCCGCGAGGACACCGCCCACAACGGACCCGACGCCTGCGCCACCAGCTCGCTCACCAACTGCGACATCAGCGCCTTCGGCGCCCACTTCCCCGCCGGCTCCCTGTGGGGCTTCCTGCTCTCCATCGCCACCGTCGTCCAGGTCGTCGTCCTGCCGATCATGGGCGCCATCGCCGACCGCACCCAGAACAAACGCGCCATGCTCGGCGGCCTCGCCTTCACCGGCGCCACCGCCACCGCCGCCCTCGCCTTCGTCGCCGGCAGCAACTGGCAACTCGGCGTCGTCCTGTTCATCCTCGCCAACATCTGCTACGGCGCCTCGATCGTCGTCTACTACGCCTTCCTGCCCGAGATCGCCACCCCCGACGAACGCGACGCCGTCTCCAGCCGCGGCTGGGCCTTCGGCTACCTCGGCGGCGGCCTCGCCCTCGCCGTCCACCTCGGACTCTTCCTCGGCCACGACGCCCTCGGCCTGTCCGAATCCGCCGCCGTCCGCGTCGCCTTCGTCCTCTCCGGCATCTGGTGGGCCGCCTTCACCTTCATCCCGCTGGGCCGCCTCAAGCGCCACCAACAACCCCACGGCGGCGAATCCGGCGCCTCGGTCATCACCGCCGGGTTCAAGGAACTCCGCACGACCATGCGCCTGGCCCTGGGCTTCCCGCTCACCCTCGCGTTCCTGGGCACCTACCTCATCTACACCGACGGCATCGCCACCGTCGCCAACGTCTCCGCCCAGTACGGCCGCGAAGAACTCAAACTCGACGAGACCGTCCTGATCGCCACCATCCTCATCGTCCAGTTCGTCGCTTTCGGCGGCGCGATGCTGCACGGCTGGATGGCCAAGCGCTGGGGCGCCAAGCGCACCATCATGATCAGCCTGGTGGTGTGGATCGCCGTCCTGGCCGCCGCCTACTTCGTCCAACAGGGCCAGCAGTTCCAGTTCTACGCCCTCGCCGTCGGCATCGGCATCGTCCTCGGCGGCACCAACGCCCTGTCCCGCTCCCTGTTCTCCCAGATGATCCCGCCCGGCCGCGAAGCCCAGTACTTCTCCCTCTACGAGGTCGGCGAGCGGTCCACCTCCTGGCTGGGCCCGCTGGTGTTCGCCGGCGTCGGCCAGGCCACCGGCTCCTTCCGGCTCGCCATCATCAGCCTGGTGATCTTCTTCGTCATCGGCTTCGTCCTGATGATCCTCGTCCCGGTCCGCAAGGCCATCACCGCGTCGGGGAACCCGCTGCCCGCCAAGGTCTGACCACGACCACCACACCCGTGGTGACCACCGCCGCCACCCCCAACGCCACCGGCGACAACGGCACCACCAACCCCCACACCGCACCCGGGACCAACCCCGCCACCACCGCCGCGCACCACCGCGCCCGCGGTACCGGCGGGGCCTCCCGGTGCCACCCCGCCACCAACGCCACCAGCGTCACCCACGACAACACCACCGGCGCCAACGCCCACGGCTCCTGCGCCACCAGCGACCCGTGCACGGCCAACACACCGATCGCCGCCTTCACCGCCGCCCACTGCCGCCAGAACACCCCCGCCACCGCCACGGCGACCAGCGCGTCGAACACCCACACCCAGTCCCCGCCGAACCGCACCACCGACCCGAGCCCCTGCCCGGCCGCCACCACGTGCCCGAGCACCCCCGCCAACGCCACCACCCGCGCGAGGACCCCGGCCCGCCGCGCCGCCCCGAACCGCACCCGCACGGCCAACTCCGCCGTCGCCCACGCCTCACCCCACCCCGGCCACCCGTGCTCCAGGTCCAGGTCGGCATCCGGACCCTCGGCGCGCTCGGCCAGGAAGATCCCGACCATCTCCTCCTCGCGCTCGGCCCGGTACCAGGCCGGCAACACCCGCAACAGCCGCCGGTAACGCCCCTCCAGCACCGACACCCCGCCCGCCTCGTCCCGGCTCACCGCGCCTCCCTCGCCCGCAACACCGCCGACGCCGCCCGCACGTTCGCCGCCATCCGCGCCACCTCCGCGCTCAACGCCCGCACCCCGGCGTCGGTCAACCGGTAGTAGCGCCGCAACCGGCCCTGGTGCACCTCCTCGCGGTCCCGCTCCGCCAACCCCTCGGCGACCAGCCGGTCCAACACCCCGTACAGCGTCCCGACCCGCAACCGCATCCGGCCCTCCGACAGCGTCTCCACCGCCTGCACGATCGCGTACCCGTGCAACGGCTCCTCCGCCAACGCGGTCAGCACCAGGAACGCCTGCTCCGACATACCTCTCACACCGCAGGTTATATCGCAAAGCGGTATATGCTGGCCAGAGGACCATTCAGTCCTCGCGGTTGGCCCGGTCCCGGAGGACGACGCCGGGACCGGACCGAGGGGAAATCACACTTTCGGGTTACACTGAAGCTATTGACAGTGCTGAGCCTGCTCTTAGGCGCAACGAGCCGCCGTGACACCCCAGTACGTCAACATCGGCGACGTCGTCTTCGTCGACCAGTACCGCCACGTCGTCGACAGGAACGACCGCGACCCCACCAGTTGGTACGACGTGTTACCGCTCGTGAACGACGCCGTCCCACACCGCAGGTCGAACTCCGACAACGTCTCCCCCGGCGACCGCGTCAGGTCCACCTCCCCCATCCCGCCATCCTCCGCGTCACACCGCACCGCGTACGCGTGGGAGTAGGTGGCGATCGAGTCCCCGTTCCCCTTGTAGGTCACGTGCCACGTCCGGTACGACGTCGTCAACGTCGCCGCGGACGACCCCACGAAGCTGTGGAAGTACGTCCCCACCGTCGTGTAGTACTCCCCGTTCCACGCCCACTGGTAAGTCTTGAACGGCTCCGTCTGGAAACACGCCGGCACCGGCGCCGCCGACGCGGGCACCACCACCGACAACGACGTGATCAGGCACAACACCAGCAACGACACCAACCTGCGCACCACCGGGACCTCCTCGCGCGACAACCGACGACAGGAGGAGCGATCACGCGCCGCGGTGATACCACTAAGGTGGCCCGCCGTGGAGCCGACGAACCCCAGCACAGACCCCACCGACGCCCTGTCCTCGGTGCCCGCCGCCGGCGCGCGCCGCGGCGTCACCCCCACCGGCAGGCTCCGGTTCTTCTTCGGCCCCATGGACTGCGGCAAGTCCACCCTGGCCCTCCAGATCGACCACAACCAGGCCCGCCAGGGCCGCAGCGGCCTCCTGCTGGTCCGCCACGACCGCTCCGGCACCCCCAGCATCACCAGCCGCATGGGCCTGGCCCGCCACGCCATCGAGGTCCACGAGGACATGGACCTGTGCGACCTCGTGCGCACCCACTGGTCCCAGGGCACCCGCGTGGACTACCTCATCGTCGACGAGGCCCAGTTCCTCCACCCCACCCAGGTCGACCAGCTCGCCGAACTCGCCGACGACGCCCAACTCGACGTCTACTGCTTCGGCCTGGCCACCGACTTCCGCAGCACCCTGTTCCCCGGCTCCGCCCGGCTGTTCGAACTGGCCGACGAGCTCAACGCCATCCAGGTCGAGGTCCTGTGCTGGTGCGGCCACCCCGGCCGGTTCAACGCCCGCGTCCACGACGGCGACGTCGTCCGCGCCGGCGACACCGTCCTGGTCGCCGACACGGCGGCCACCACCGAGGAAGTCCGCTACCAGGTCCTGTGCCGCCGCCACTACCGCACCGGCGACCTCGGCCCCACCGCCGTCGACAGCCGCCAACTCAGCCTCACCTGACACGGACGGCGGATGGCGGCACCCGCCACTGCCCTGTTCGCTGAGCGCATGGCGTCACAGGCGTGGGGTCGCCGTCCCCCGGTCCCCCGACCGGACCGGGACGAACTGGCGCAACTGTCCGCCAAGGACCGCTACGACCTGTGGGACGCCCACCGCCACCGCCCCCTGCACGTCGCCACGTCCCTGATCACCTCCCTCGGCGTGCTCCTGGGCGTGGCGTTCACCGCGTTCGGCCTGGTCTACACCGCCCGCACCCTCGAATCCGCCCGCGAAGGCCAGCTCACCGACCGCTACAGCAAAGCCGTCGAACAACTCGCCTCCCCCGCCGTCGAGGTCCGCCTCGGCGGCATCTACGCCCTGGAACGCCTGGCCTCCGACTCCCCGCGCGACCGCCCCACCGTCCGCGACGTCCTCGCCGCCTACCTGCGCAACCGCGACTTCTGCGCCCCACCGCCCAACCCGACCTGCACCGCCTCCATCCGCGACATGTACGTCTCCTCCACGACCACCCCGCTGGCCACCGACCTCACCGCCGCCCTGACCACCGCGCTGGCCCTCACCGCCGACGGCGACGACCCGCTCGACCTCACCGGCGCCCGCTTCCCCCGCGCCCAGTTCCCCGAAACCGCCCGACTGCGCCGCGTGGACCTGTCCTCGGCCGACCTGGCGTTCGCCGCGTTCGGCGGCGACCTGTCCTCCTCCACCTTCCGCAACGCCTGCCTGACCTACGGCCGCCTGCACGACGTGGACCTGCGCGGCGCGGACCTGACCGGCGCCGACCTCTACCACGCCGACCTGGCCGGCGCGCGGCTCGACGGAGCCGACCTGCGCGGCGCGGACCTGCGCAAGGTGTTCGGCAAGACGCCCGCCGAGGTCCGGGCCGTCGCCAAGACCGACGAGAACACCCGGTTCGGCGACGACACCCGCCCCGACCCGTCCCACTGCGGCCCCCGCCGCCCGCCCGAGGTCGAACTGCACGCCTGGCCGCGCTGACCCGCCGCGCGCGGGGCCGGCACCCGGCACACTGATCACCGTGACCGGGAAGATCAGCGCGGGCATCCTGCTGTACCGCGCCACCGCGGACGGCCTCGAAGTGCTCATCGGACACATGGGCGGCCCGTTCTGGGCGCGCAGGGACGACGGCGCCTGGTCGATCCCCAAGGGCGAGCCCGACGGCGACGAGCCCCTGGAGGACACCGCCCGCCGCGAGTTCACCGAGGAACTCGGCCTGCCCGTCCCCGACGGCGAGCTGCGCCCCCTGGGCCACGTCCGCCAGTCCGGCGGCAAGACCGTCCACGTCTGGGCCCTGGAAGGCGACCTCGACCCCGACCGGGTCGTCCCCGGCACCTTCACCCTCGAACACCCCAAGGGCACCTTCCGCGAGTACCCCGAGGTCGATCGCGTCGCCTGGTTCCCGCTCGCCGACGCCCGCCCCAAGCTCGTCTCGGCCCAACGCGAGTTCCTCGACCGGCTGGCCCACCCGGACACCGATCTTTAAGTCCGCACTGAAATCATCAACTGGAATAAATTCCGTGCCCAACGTTTGGGTGCGGGCCGACCGGGTGACCCTTGTTCGGCAGCCGCCACGGAGCACACCTACAACGACACGCAGCGTCGCCGACTCCACGAAATCCGCCGAAATGACACTCCGTAACCGGGCGGGAGCCTTCCCGTCACCACGAGCGAGTTAAGCCCGAGTTAACATCGCCCTGCGTGGTCGGTCTAAGCTGTCGCAGCCGCACACTTTCTGCCGGAACTACTCCATCAGTGTGATGAAGTAGCCCGACAGCTTGATAACGCGTCACGATCTCGCCGCGATTGCATCCCTTAGGAGGAAGCCTTCGTTGACGAGTGAAAGACGTCACTGTGGGCGACCATGACCGTGACGCCGGGAACGAACGGAGCAGTCCGATCGTTGCACTCGGTGAGCAACACCGCCTGGGCCCCGGCCCTGAGCCGAGCGAAAGGAACCGCCATGGCCGACCGCGTTCTACGGGGTAGCCGGCTCGGAGCAGTCAGCTACGAGACCGACCGCAATCACGACCTCGCCCCGCGCCGGTCGGTGCGGTACGCCTGCCCCAAGGGCCACGACTTCGAGGTGCCCTTCTCCGACGACGCCGAGATCCCGCACACCTGGGAGTGCCGCCTGCACGGCCAGGAGTCCAAGATCATCGACGGGGTCGAGCCGGAGGCCAAGAAGGTCAAGCCGCCGCGCACGCACTGGGACATGCTCCTGGAGCGTCGCTCCATCCCCGAGCTGGAGGAGCTGCTGGACGAGCGGCTGGAGGAGCTGAGGGGTCGGCGCACCCGCACCGCCTGACACCCCCACACACGACGAGGGGCCCGCCGGAGAACTCCGGCGGGCCCCCTTTCGCGCGGCGCGGCTACCGGCGCGCGCCGGCCTTCGTCTTCGGCGCGAAGAAGTCGCGCAGCTGGGTGTAGCGGCGGCGCAGCCCCCACTTGGTCACCCGCAGCAACGCCTCGCGCACGATGTTGCCGCTCATCTTCGACTCGCCCAGCTCGCGCTCGGTGAACGTGATCGGCACCTCCACCACCCGGTGGCCCAGCTCGATCGTCCGCCACGCCAGGTCGATCTGGAAGCAGTAGCCCTGCGAGGCGACCGTGTCCAGCTTGAGCCGGCGCAGCACCTCCGCCCGGAACGCCCGGAAGCCGCCGGTGATGTCCCGGACCGACGTCCCCAGCGCGACCTGCGAGAACACGTTCCCGCCGCGCGAGATCAGCTGCCGGTGCCACGGCCAGTTCACCGTCGAGCCGCCCGGCACGTACCGGGAGCCCAGCACCAGGTCCGCGTCGCGCAGCGCGTCCAGCAGCCGCGGCAGGTCCTCCGGCGCGTGCGAGCCGTCGGCGTCCATCTCCACCACGACCTCGTAGCCGTGCTCCAGCGCCCAGCGGAAGCCCGCCACGTAGGCGGCGCCCAGACCGGCCTTCTGCGTGCGGTGCAGCACGTGCACCCGGTCGTCCGCGGCGGCCATCTCGTCGGCCAGCTGCCCCGTGCCGTCCGGGCTGCCGTCGTCGACCACGAGCGTGTGCACCTTCGGCAGCGCCGCGTGCAACCGCTTCACGATCTTCCCGATGTTGTCCCGCTCGTTGTAGGTCGGGATCACCACCAGCACCGGCCCGAGCTCGCGGTCAGGCTGCGCCTGCTGGTCCGCCATCCGTTTCCTCCTCGCCGACACCCGCACCAGGGGTCGGACGCGATCCTCGTCGTTGCACTGTCAAGCCGAACGCCACGGCCAGAAGGCCCAGCGCGGTCATCACCCACTCGGGCCACGCGCCGAGCCGGGTGGCAAGCGTAGCCTCCCCGCGCAGCGGCAGTTCCGCCACCAGTGCGTCGGGGGTGAACAAACCAGTCCGCTGGGTGACCGAGCCGTCCGGGGCCACGATCGCGCTCACGCCGCTGGTGGCCGCCACGACCACCGCTTTGCCGTGCTCGACGGCCCGCACCCGCGACATCGCCAGCTGCTGGTAGGTCATCTCGGTGAAGCCGAACGTGGCGTTGTTGGTCGGGATCGCGATCAGGTTCGCGCCCGCCGTGATCGAGTCGCGCACCACGCCGTCGAACGCGACCTCGTAGCAGGTGTCGATCGCCACCTTCGCCGGTCCCATCGCGAAACCCTCCGGGTCCGAGCCCGGCTGGAACACCCCGGCCCGGTCCACGGTCTTGGTGAAGATCCGGAAGAAGCTCCGGAACGGCATGGTCTCGCCGAACGGCTGCAACTGCCGCTTGGTGTAGGTGTCGATCGGGCCGCGCTCGGGGTCCCAGAGCACGACGGTGTTGCGCGGCAGGTTGTCCGAGCGGTCGATGACCACCGCGCCCACGGCGATGGGGGCCTTGATGGCCTTGGCGGCGCGGTCGATCTGGGCGGCGGCGTCGACGTTGCGGAACGGGTCGATGTCGGAGGAGTTCTCCGGCCAGATCACCAGGTCCGGCTGCTTGGCCCGGCCCTCGCGCACCGCCTCGGCCAGCTCGACCGTGCGCTTGACGTGGTTGTCCAGCACGGCGCGGCGCTGGGAGTTGAAGTCCAGGCCCGCGCGCGGCACGTTGCCCTGGATCGCGGCGACCACGGCCGTGCCCTGGTCGGGCGCGGTACCCACCAGAGGGATCGCGGCCAGGCCCGCCACCAGCGGCAGCACCACCAGCGGCGCGCCGAGCTTCCAGCCGCGGCCCAGGTGGGCCAGGCCGAACCCGGTCAGCGCGACGGCGAACCCGACCAGCGGCGCGCCACCGAGCGCGGCCAGCGGCAGGTACCAGCCCTCGGGCTGGCCGAACGCGATCTTGCCCCACGGGAACCCGCCGAACGGGAACACGCCGCGCCACAGCTCACCGGCCACCCACAGCAGCGCCATCCACACCGGCCCGCCGGGCAGCGTCGAGACCCGCGCCATCAGGGCCGTGCCCACGCCGATCAGCGCCGCGCACACCAGCGCCAGCGGCAGCCACGCGATCAGGCCGACGAACTCGCCGGTCCAGCGCAGCAGCGGCACCGTGAAGCCCAGCCCCCACACCACGCCCAGCCCGAAGCCCGCGCGCATCCGGCGGCCGTGCAGCAGCACGCCCAGCACCGCGAACCCCAGCGGCGCGAGCCACCACAGGGTGCGCGGCGGGAAGCTGAGGAACACCAGTCCGCCGCCCGCGGCCGCGAACGCGAGCCGCAGCAGCGTGCCCTTCACGTCCCGACGGCGGGCAGGGGGTGTGACGGCGTCCGGCTGTCCCGGCGCCACGGGGGTCGCGACCACACCGACCAGCCTACGAGGCCGCCGGCCTGCGCCGACACCCGCCACCGAGATCACCTCCGCCGGACGCGCGGGCGTGGCCCGGGTTGCCCGCGGGTGAGCGGGACCACCGGTCCCGGACCCGGTCGCACGCGTCCCGGGGTGTGGTTCAGGGTTCCCACCGATGCGGGAACGCGCCGGCGGGCGGATGGTGGAGGCATGACCACGTTGACCAGGCCCCAGAACCAGCGCGTGATCGCCGGCGTGTGCGCGGGACTGGCCGCCCGGTTCGGTTGGAAGCCGAACACGGTGCGGCTGTTGTTCCTGCTCTCCTGCCTGCTGCCCGGACCGCAGTTCGTCATCTACATCGTGCTGTGGGTGATGATGCCCAAGCGCCCCTACTGACGGCCGCGCACCAGCGCCTCGACGCCGTCGAGCACGCGTTCCAGGCCGAACTCGAACGCGTGCTCCCCCGAGTACGCCGCGCCGTGCGCCGCCCCCGCCGCCGCGCCCACCCGGGCCGCGACGGGGAACCGCGCCGGGTCGAACACGCTCGCCAGCACCGGCGCGGCGGCGGCCCACCACTGCTCGTCGCTCAACCCGGTGCGCTGTTCCAGGCGCGCGGACTCGACGGCGAGCCGCGCCGCGGCGTGGACGTGCCCGAGCACGAGGGTGAGCACGGCGTCCATCTCCACGTCGGTCAGCCCGATCCCGTCGACCGCGCGCAGCTCGTGGTCGTACTTGGCGGCGACGTTCGGGCCGAGCACCGCCCGGTTGCCGGCGACGTCGAGCAGCCACGGGTGGCGCAGGCACAGCGCCCAGTTCTCCCGGGCCACGCGCGCGAGCCGGGCCCGCCAGCCGCCGGGCACGTCGTCGCGGGCGGTCTCGCCGCTGACCGAGTCCACCATGACGTCCACCAGCTCGGCCTTGCCGGGCACGTAGGTGTAGAGCGACATCGCGCCCACGCCGAGCTTGTCCGCGACCCGCCGCATCGACAGCGCCGCCAGCCCCTCGGCGTCGGCCAGCTCGACCGCGGCGGTGACGATCCGGTCCAGGCCGAGGCCCTTGCGCGGCGCGGGCGTGGAGGTGCGCCACAGCACCGCGAGGGTGCGGGCCGGGTCACTGCGTTCGCTCGCCACCCGGCCACCCTACTGATCGACGTCGGTCAGTCGGCGAGCGCGGCGCGCACGATCTCCAGCGCCTCCTGCGGCGTGAGCCCCTGCTCGCGCGCCGTGGCGGCGTACCCGCGGGCGGCCCGCAGCACCCGTTCCCGGCTGCGCTCCCCCGCCGCGCTGACCACCGTGCCCGCTCTGCCCCGGGTCTCGATGAGACCCGCCTCCTCCAGCTCCCGGTAGGCGCGGGCCACGGTGTTGACCGCGATGCCCAACTCGGCGGCGAGAGCCCGCACGGTGGGCAACCGGGTGCCCACGGCCAGCTCGCGCTCGGTGATCTTGCGGGCGAACTGGGACCGCACCTGCTCGAACGGGGGCAGCGAGGAGGCCGGGTCGAGGCTGATCACGCGTTGATGGTGGCAGACGCGGGAAGACCCGCGTACCCAGCCGGGCGCTTCAGCGCGGGATCGCCTCGATGCGCGACTTGTGCCGCTCGCCCCACTCCCCCAGCGGCAGCAGCGCGGCCATCAGGGACCGGCCGAAGTCGGTCAGCGAGTACTCGACCTTCGGCGGCACCTCGTGGTGCAGCTCGCGGTGCACCAGGCCGCTGGCCTCCAGCTCGCGCAACTGGTTGATCAGCACCCGTTCGCTGATCCCGGGCACCGCCCGGCGCAGCTCGCCGAAGCGCAGCGTCGCGCCGTGCAGCTCCCACAGCACCAGTGGCTTCCACTTGCCGCCCATCACGTCGATCGCCGCGTCCAACCCGCACGTGTACGTCCGGTGCTTCACGCCCGCCCCCCGACAAATTGGTCAGTACCCGACAAAAATGACGGTACTTGATCAACTGTGGGCGGCCTGGCGAGCATGGGGCGGCAACCGAGAAGCCCGAGGGGGAACCATGGATCGCACACCGGTCACGGTGATCGGACTCGGCGCGATGGGCCGGGCCCTGGCCGCGGCGTTCGTCGCCGCCGGCCACCCGACCACCGTGTGGAACCGCACGCCCGGCCGCGCCGTCGTGCCCGGCGCGGCGCACGCCGACACCGCCGCCCAGGCCGTCGCGGCGAGCCCGCTGGTCGTCGCCTGCCTGGCGCACTACGACGCCACCACCGACGCGCTGGCCCGCGCGGACCTGTCCGGCCGGTCGCTGGTCACGCTCAACAGCGGCACCCCGTCCGGGGCGCGCTCGACGGCGGCCTGGGCGACCGCGCGCGGCGCGCGGCACCTGGACGGGGCGATCAAGAACGTCCCGACCGCCGTCGGGGCCGCCGACACGCAGCTCTACTACAGCGGCGACGAGACCGTGTACGCCGAGCACGGGGCGACGCTGCGGGTCCTGGGCGGCGACACGTCGTGGCTCGGCGCGGAGGCGGACCTGGCCAAGCTCTACGAGTACGCGGTCGGCGGCACCCTGCTGCCCGCCCTGCTCGGCTTCTTCCAGGGCGCTGCCCTGGTCACCGCCCGGGGCCGCACGGCCGCGTCCCTGGTGCCGCACTCGGCGAAGTGGCTGGCCATGATCGCCTCGGTGCTGCCGACGCTGGCCGACGAGATCGACCGCGGCGAGTACACCGACCCGCAGTCCTCGATCGGGCTGTTCCACGACGCCGTCCCGTACGACCACGAGGTCACCGCCGAGGCCGGTCTGGACGTCGCGTGGCACGAGCCGATGCACGACCTGCTCCGCCGAGCCGTGGCCGAAGGCCGCCGCGACCACAGCGTCGCCGCGCTGGTCGAACTGCTGCGCGACCCCGCCTGAGCTCAGCCCTTCTTGGGCGCCACCACCGTGCCGCGGGCGCGGGTGACCACGATCGGCGGGTCCAGCACGTCCGCCGCCGACGGGCCGCGTTCCGGGGCCGACCGGCACACCACGCGGGCCTCGAACTCGATCTCGCGGGAGCGGGTGCCGACGCGGACCAGGGTCGCGGTCGCCTCGATGACGTCGCCGGCCTGGATCGGGGCCGCGAACTCCACGTTCGAGTAGCCCGCGAACAGGCCCTCGTCGGCGTCGGTGCGGATGAGCAGCTCGGTGGCCACGTCACCGAACATGCCCAGGCCGTACGCGCCGTCCACGAGGTTGCCCCCGTAGTGGGCGTGGGAGTGCGGCACGTACCGGCGGTGGGTGACGGAGAAACCCTCGGTCAGGCTCACGCTGCCCCTTTCCTCTCCTGCATCGCGTGCACCAGGTAGCTGGCGACCTCGCCGGGCGTGGTGCCCCGGCTGAACACCCGGTCCACGCCCAGCTCCCCCGCCATCAGCGGGTCGAAGCGGGGGCCGCCGGCGATCAGCAGCGGGCGGCGGTCGCCCATCGCCTCGCGGAACGCCGCGGACATCTCCTGGGTGTTGAGGATGTGCGCGTCCCGCTGGGTGACGACCTGCGACACCAGCACCGCGTCGGCCTTCTCCGCCCGCGCCCGCCGCACCAGCTCGGGCACCGACACCTGCGCGCCGAGGTTCACGACCTTCAGCTCGCGGTAGTACTCCAGGCCCTTCTCGCCGGCGAAGCCCTTGATGTTGAGGATGGCGTCGATGCCGACCGTGTGCGCGTCGGTGCCGATGCACCCACCGACCACGACCAGCTTGCGCCGCAACAACTTCTTCACCGTCGTGTTGACCTCGGCGGGCGAGAGCAGCGGGTACTCCCGCTCCACCACCCGCACCTCGTCCAGGTCCACGATGTGCTTGACCGACCCGTAGACGACGAAGAACGTGAAGTCCTCGCCGATGGGGTGCGAGTGCACGACCATCGCCGGGTCGATGCCCATCTTGTTCGCCAGCTGTTGCGCCGCCCCGTCGGCCTTGGGCCCGAACGGCACCGGCAGCGTGAACGACGTCTGCACCATCCCGTCGCCGGTGGTGTCGCCGTAAGGACGCACGTGCCGCTTGGTCACGCCCCCACCTCCAGCAGCCCGGCTTCCAACAGTTCCGAGGCCGGGTTGCAGTACCCGTCGGCCTTCTCCACCACGCCGTCCGCGCCCTTGCCGCCGTCCGCCGGCCGCTTCATCAGCCCGAACGTGCCGTCGGCGATGGCGTTGAGCAGCCCGTCGTCCACGATGCGCTCCAGCAGGTCCACGGCCTCGCCCAGCACCTGGTGGGCGCGCTTGACGATGAACCCGTCCGGCGCGGGGCGGAAGTCCTCCGCCAGCCCGCCCGCGGCGTTGAGGACGTACCGGACGTTGGCCAGCGCCAGGTCCCGGTCGGACAGGAACGGCGTCACCACGGCCTCGGTCATCATGCCGACCAGCAGGATCGACTGGCCGGTCAGGACGCCCGCGAGGTTGAAGAACCCGTCGAGCAGGTAGCCGTTGAACACGTCGCCGGTCATGTGCTTGGTCGGCGGCATCCACTTCAGCGGCGCGTCGGGGAACAGCTCCCGCGCCAGCAGGGCGTGCGCCAGCTCCAGCCGGAACGACTCGGGCACCTTCGGGTTGATCTCGAACGCGTGCCCGAGGCCCAGCAGGTGGTCGGGCAGGCCGGCCTCGTGCGCGAAGTGCTCGTTGAGCAGCTGCGACACCGTGACGGTGTGGGCGGCGTCCACGGCGTCGGCGGTGGTGAGGTAGTTGTCCTCGCCGGTGTTGATGATGATGCCGGCGCGGGCGTGGACCTGGCGGGAGAACCGCTGGTCCACGAACGTGCGGATGGGGTTGATGTCGCGGAACAGGATGCCGTACATGGAGTCGTTGAGCATCATGTCCAGCCGCTGCAACCCGGCCAGCACCGCGATCTCGGGCATGCACAGGCCCGAGGCGTAGTTGGTCAGCCGCACGTACCGGCCGACCTCCTTGGACACCTCGTCCAGCGCGGCCCGCATGATGCGGAAGTTCTCCTGGGTGGCGTAGGTGCCCGCGAACCCGTGGTGGGTCGCGCCTTCGGGCACGTAGTCCAGCAGCGACTGCCCGGTGGAGCGGATCACCGCGATGATGTCCGCGCCCGCGCGGGCGGCGTTCTGCGCCTGGACCACGTCCTCGTCGATGTCGCCGGTGGCGACGATGAGGTAGATCCACGGCCGCTGCGCCGGGTCGCCCCACTTCGCGACCAGTTTTTCGCGCTGCGCCTTGTTCTTGTCCACGGTCTTGACGCCCCGGGCGATCGCCGTGCGGGCGGCCTTCTCGGCACGGGTCCGGTCACGGCCGGTCGGCACGGTGAACCGGACCTGCCCGGCGGCGGTGGCCTCGGCCAGCTCGGTCAGCGTGCCCAGGTTGTGCTCCCTGAGGGCGTGGAAGGCCGGGAGGGCGACACCGTGTTCGAGGCCGCAGTGCTCGCGCACGGTGTCGATCACCCGGTTCACCCACGGCACGTCGCCGGCGCGGTGGGTGGAGTCGGCGCCGGTGATCCCGGCCAGCCGCAGCGTGGCGCGCTCGACCGCCACCGTGGTGTGGGCCTTGGCGATCGCCACCACGGGCTCGGCCGCCTTGGCGGCGAGCCCGCGCGCCGTGGCGACCACACCGGGGTCGAGGTCGAGCAACGCCATTGTCACTCCCTTTCGAAGATGGTCCTGCCGCGCGACACGGTCCGCAGGCAGGTCGGGGTGGAGTCCAGGGACGGCAGGCCGGGCACGCGCGAGCGCGGGTCGGTGGACCAGCGCTGCACGCGGGAGTCCGGGGTGGTGACCTCCAGCTCCCCCGCCTCCCACACCGCGTAGGTGGCGGGCGCGCCGGGCTGGAGGGTGCCGGTGATGCCGTCGTCCACGCCGGCCGCGCGCCAGCCGCCGCGGGTGTGGGCGTTGAACGCCGCCCGCGGGGAGATGCCGAACCCGTCGGTGCGGTGGTGCACCGCCGCGCGGACCGCCGCCCACGGGTCCACCGCGGTCACGGGGGCGTCCGAGCCGAGCGCCAGCACCAGCCCGGCGCTCGCGAGCTGCGCGAACGGGTTGAGCGCGGTGCCGCGTTCGACCCCGAGGCGCTGGGCGTACATGCCCTCGGGGCCGCCCCACTCGTGGTCGAACAACGGCTGCACCGACGCCACCACGCCCCACGAGCCGAGCTTCGCGGCCTGCTCGGCGGTGATCATCTCGACGTGTTCGAGGCGGTGCCGGCGCGCGGCCAGGGCGGGCGCGCCGACGGTCGCGGCGGCCTTCTCGAAGCCCTCGACCACGGCGGCCATCGCGGCGTCGCCGATGACGTGGAACCCGCCCTGCAGGCCGGTCTGCGTGCACACGACCAGGTGCGCGGCGATCTCGTCGGCGGACAGGTACAGCGCGCCGGAGGTGTCGGCGTCGGCGTAGCGGTCGCACAGCGCGGCCGTGCGGGAGCCCAGCGCGCCGTCCACGAACAGGTCGCCGGCCAGGCCGCGCACGGGCAGGTCGATCGGGTCGCGGGAACCCCAGTAGCCCACGACCTCGGGGCCGTCGGTGCGCGCGAGCAGGTCGGCCAGGTCGTCGCGGCTGGAGATGTCCGGGCCCGCGCACTCGTGCACCGAGGCGATGCCCATCGAGGCGGCGTGGTCCAGGAACGCCTTCTGGGCGGCGCGGCGCTGCTCGACCGGGATGGCGTCCTTGGCCGCGCCCCGCACGAGGTGGTGCGCGGCGCGCGACAGCGGGCCGTCCGGGGACCAGCCGTCGGCGGCGCGGGCGGTCGGGGCGAGGTCCACCAGGGCGGTGGACACCAGCGCCGAGTGCACGTCGATGCGCGAGAGGTACACGGTCTTGCCGCGGGCGGCGTCGTCCAGCTCCGCGCGCGTGGGCGGGCGGTGCTCCGGCCAGCGGGTCTCGTCCCAGCCGTGGCCCCAGACCAGGGGGCCCTCGGCGGCGCGCACGGCGTCGAGCAGCTCGGTCAGCGACCGGCAGCGGGTCAGGTCCAGGCCGGTGCGCAGCAGGCCCGCGGAGGTGGCGTGGACGTGGGCGTCCACGAACGCGGGCGCGACCCACGCGCCGCCCAGGTCGACGACCTCGGCGTCGGGGTGCAGGGCGCGGCCCACGGAGTCCTGGCCCAGCCACACCACGGTGCCGTCGGTGATCGCCATCGCGGTGGCGTCCGGCGAGGTCGGGGAGTGCACCCGGCCACCCACCAGCAGCTGGGTCCTGTTCACGGTAGTCACGCCTGTGCAGTCTGCCGGTGGTCGAACAGCGCCCGCACGGCAGGCTCGGCGCGCAGCAGGTCCAGGGCGAACTCGGCGTGACCGGGCACGTAGCCGTTGCCGACCAGCATCTCCACGTCCGCCGCGAGGCCCTCCGCGCCCAGGGCGGCGGCGGAGAAGGAGGTGGCCATGGAGAAGAACACGACCGTGCCGCCGTCGGCGGTGGCCAGGATCGCGCCGTGCTCGCAGCCCGGGACGTCCACGCACACCACGGTCACGTCGGCGGGCGTGCCCACCGCCTCCAGGACGGCGACCGGGTTGCGGGCGTCGGCGACCACCACCTCGTCGGCCAGCCCGGACTCCCGCACCCGCCGCGCTTCCGCCCCGGTCGGCACGAGCGCCACGAGCCGGGTCGCGCCGGCGCGGCGGGCGGCGGCCAGCGAGAGCGAGCCCGACTTGCCGCCACCGCCCAGCACCAGCACCGACTTCGCACCCTTGCGCCGCACCACCCGGTCGGTCAACGCGGGCGCGCCGCACACGTCCAGCACGGACAGCGCCAACTCGTCCGGCAGGTCGTCGGGCAGCACGGCCGCGATGGACCGGCCGAACAGCACGGCGGTGCCCGCGCACGGGACCTGTTCGGTGGTGCCGTCCCAGTCCGCCAGGCCGTCGGTGATGCGCAGCGGGGTCAGGGTGAGCGAGACCAGGGTGGCGATCCGGTCGCCGGGCTTGAGGTCCAGCGGCGAGTCGGGGCCGACCTCGCGGACGGTGCCCAGGAGCATGCCGCCCGAGCCGGTGACGGGGTTCTGCATCTTGCCGCGCTCGGCGACGATGTCCAGCACGGCGGCCTTGATCCCGTCGCCGTGCGCCTCGCGCAGCTGCCGGAAGGACGCGGCGTCCAGGTTGAGCCGCTCGACGTCCACGACGACCTCGTCCGCACCGCACTGCGGGGTGGGGTCCAACCGCCGGGCCTGCTGCGGCAGGACACCCGCCGGCTCGACGACACGGTGCAGACCGAACGGCGACGTCATGGAAATCCTTCGGCTGGGCGACGCTGGACGCGAATATCTTCACGTGGCGCGTCAAGATTGCGCAAGTATCAGTCGCTCAGGCCGCAGGACAGCGGAACGGGTCGCGGGCCGGCGGTCACGGCCGGGCGGCGCACCTCGGGGCAGCCGGTCACCCGAACCCCGCCTCGGCCGCGTCGAGCCACCACTACTTGCCGACCAGCGTCAGGCCGTGGGCAGGCGGCCGTAGAACCAGTTGCCCGGCACCGCCGGGTCGTCGCTGGTCCAGTACTCCACGATCGCCGTGGCCACCTCCGCCCGCGCCACCGACCCGTCGCCGTCCCGGTCCAGGTGGGCGAACGCCTCCGCCGCCTCCTCCTCCGACACGTCGGGCTGGTGGCCGCGCAGGAACGCCAGGTACTCGGCGAACCCGATCCGGCCGTCCCCGTCGGCGTCGGCCACCTCGAACACCGTCACCGCCAGGTCCGCGATCGCCCCGGCCCGCCCGGCCGCCCCGGCGACCGCCGCCGCGAACTCCTCGCGGGTGAGGCTGCCGTCGCCGTCCAGGTCGTGCGGCCGGTGCACCCGTTCCCAGATCCGGCAGTAGGCCTCGATGATCCGGTGCCCCACCGGCGACCCCGGCTCGTGCCCCAGCCCCGCCGCCGTCCGCTCCCCCATCACGACGTGGTCGTGCCAGGTGAGCCGGCCGTCCCGGTCGCCGTCGAAGCGGTCGAAGCCGTGGCGGATCTTGCGGTCGAGGAACGACGTGGACACGCGGGTCCTCCGGGGTGCTCGTGGTGCGGGAAGCCCCATCCTGGGAGCAACGCCGCCATGCGCGCACCGGCCGGCCCGGCAAACCAACCGATCGAGCGATCGACACCACGCCCCGCCGGCGGGCCCATACGCCGAACCCCGCGCTCCGCCGCCAGGCGCACACGCCGGACCCGTTCCGCCGCCGGGCGCACGCGCCTGCACGCCCGGCGGCGGAACGGTCAGCCCGTCGTCGCCGGCACGCGCGGCCGGCGTCGGCGCAGCACCGCCGCCACGGTGAGCGCCGCGGCGAGCAGCACGTAGGCCGCCGCCGCGAACGGGCTGGTCACCAGGGCGGTCGGGTCGCCTTCGCTGATCTGCAGCGTCCGGCGCACCTGCTCCTCCGCCATCGGCCCCAGGATCAGGCCCACGACCAGCGGCGCCACGGGGTAGCCGTGCCGGCGCATGAAGAACCCGACCACGCCGATGATCAGCAGCACCACCAGGTCGTCCACCACGAAGTTCACCGCGTAGGTGCCCAGCGCGGCGAACAGCAGGATCCCCGCGTACAGGTACGGGCGCGGGATCTGCAGGACCTTCACCCAGATCTTCACCAGCGGCAGGTTGAGCACCAGCAGCATCACGTTGCCGATGTAGAGCGACGCGATCAGCGCCCACACCATCGCCGAGTTGTTGGTGAACAGCAGCGGGCCGGGTTGGATGCCGTAGCTCTGGAACGCCGCCACGATCACCGCCGCCGTCGCCGTCGTCGGCAGCCCCAGCGTCAGCAGCGGCACCAGCACGCCCGCCGCCGCGGCGTTGTTCGCCGCCTCCGGGCCGGCCACGCCCTCGATCGCGCCCTTGCCGAACTCGTCGGACCGCTTGGACAGCTTCTTCTCCGCCGCGTAGGACAGGAACGTCGAGACGTCCGCGCCGCCCGCCGGCACCGTGCCGACCGGGAAGCCGATGAACGTGCCGCGCAGCCACGGCTTCCACGACCGCCGCCAGAACTCGCCGGTGTTCCACTTGCCGCCCACCGGCACCACCTCGACCGGGCCGTGCCGCAGTCGGGAGGCGACGTGGAGCGCCTCCCCGACCGCGAACACGCCGACCGCGACGACCACGACGTCGATCCCGTCGGCCAGCGTCGGCACCCCGAGGGTGAACCGCGACTGACCGGACAACGTGTCCGTCCCGACCAGGCCCAGGAACAGGCCGACGCCCAGCGACGCCAGACCACGCGCCGGCGAGGAGCCCAGCAGCGCCGCGACGGTCGCGAACGCCACCACCATCAGCGCCACGTAGTCCGCCGGCCCCAGCGTCACCGCCACGTCGGCGATGGTCGGCGCCAACGCCGTGAGCAGCACCGTCGCGATGGTGCCCGCCACGAACGACCCGATCGCCGCCGTCGCCAGCGCCGCCGCGCCCCGGCCGGCGCGGGCCATCCGGTTGCCCTCCAGCGCGGTGACGATGGAGGACGACTCGCCGGGCGTGTTGAGCAGGATCGAGGTCGTCGACCCGCCGTACATGCCGCCGTAGTAGATGCCCGCGAAGATGATCAACGCGGCGGTCGGCTCCAGCGAGTAGGTCAGCGGCAGCAGCAGCGCCACCGTCATCGCCGGGCCGATGCCCGGCAGCACGCCCACGGCGGTGCCGAGGGTGACGCCCAGCAGGGCGTAGAGCAGGTACTCGGGCCGCGCGGCGGTCGCGAAGCCCTCCAGCAGGGCGGTGAGGCTACCCATCGAGCAGCGGCACCCCCTCGAACACGCCCGCCGGCAGCGACAGGCCCAGCCCGGACGCGAACACCACCTGCACCACCAGCGCCAGCACCACGGCCACCGCCAGCGCCTTCCACCACACCGCGCCCAACGCCCACGCCGCCCCGGCGAACAGCACGGCCGCCGCGACCGGCCAGCCGACCACGTCGATCAGCACCAGGTGCGCCACCAGCAGGGCGACCAGCTTGGACACGGTCAGCCAGTCCGTGCGCACGCCGGTGTCCACGTCCTCGCCGTCCTCGACCTCGCCCAGCCGGCCCCGGGCCGTGGCGACGATCGCCGCCACGCCCGTGACCAGCAACAACACCCCCACCGCGTAGGGGAACGCGCGGGCGCCCACGGCGTCGCGGGTCGAGGCGATGGTGCCCGCGTCCACCACGGTGAACACGCCCAGCGCCGCGACCAGGCCGCCGAAGACGTACTCCTCGACCTTGGCCGAGGCCTCCCGCGGTGCGGTGCCGGTGGTCACTTGACCAGGCCGATGTCCTGGAGGACCGGCTTGATGCGGCCGATCTCCACGGTGAGGAACTTGGAGAACTCGTGGCCGGTCAGGAACGTGTCGGTCCAGCCCTTCTTCTTCAGCTCCTCCTGCCACTGCGGGCCGGCGTGCATGTCGGTGATCAGCTTGACCAGCCGTTCCTTGGCCGCCGGCGAGATCGAGCCGGGCGCCACCACGCCGCGCCAGTTGATCAGCTCCACGCCGGTGCCCAGGTTCTTGAACGTCGGCACGTTCAGGTCCGGGTGCGGGTTCGCGCCGGAGGTGCCCAGGGCGCGCAGCTTGCCCGCCTTGATCTGCTCCTTGTACTCGCCGACGCCGGAGATGCCCGCGTCCACCTTCTTGCCCAGCAGCGCCGCCAGCGACTCGCCGCCGCCGGAGTAGGGCACGTAGTTCAGCTTGGCCGGGTCGATGTTCTTGGCCTTGAGCAGCATCGCGGCGAGGATGTGGTCGGTGCCGCCGGCCGAGCCGCCGGTGATCGACACGCCCTGGCCCTTCTCCTCGACGGCCTTGAGCAGGTCCTCGATGGTCTGGTGCGGCGAGTCGGCCGGGACGACGACCACCTCCTCCTCGGCGGTCAGCCGCGCGATCGGGGTGGTGTCCTCCAGCCGCTTGTCCACGCCGTTGGTCTCCACCGCGCCGACCATGACCAGGCCGGTGACCATCAGGTAGGACTCGGACCGCTCGGTGGCCAGCTTCTGCAGACCGACCGTGCCGCCCGCCCCGCCGACGTTGCTGACCTGCGCCGACTTGACCAGGCCCGCGCCGGTGACCGCGGCCTGGATGGCGCGGGCGGTCTGGTCCCAGCCGCCGCCCGGGTCGGCCGGGGCCATGATCTCCAGCTTGGCGATCTCCCCGCTCGCCGACTTCGCGCCTCCCCCACACCCCGCGAGCACCAGGCCCGCGGCGACGACCGCCGCGACCAGTCGGGTGTGCTGTGCTGCCATCGAATGCCTCCACGTTCCCACCGGGGCGTCGTCGCCCTGGTTGGGCGGGAACGGTAGGAGCGGCGCGCCGGCGCGGTAAGGCATCGGTCGTAAGGGCCGTATTGGTCGTTTAGGTCGTGGCCGGTCTCACACGGCGTGCGCCAGAATGCCTGCCATGCGTCGCCGCACCGTCCCCCTCGGGTGGTCCCTGCTCGTGTTGCAGGTGGTCATCGTGCTGGTGACGACGTGCGCGGCGGGTCTGCTGGCGGCGAAGTTGCAGTCCGACCGGATCCGGGAGGCCTACAAGGACCGGATGCTGTCGGTCGCGGAGAGCGTGGCGCGGCTGCCCACGGTCGTGGACGCCTTCGGCGCGCCCGAGCCGTCGGCCACCATCCAGCCGCTGGCCGAGCTGATCCGCAAGGCCTCCGGCGTGACCTACGTGGTCGTCACCGACCGCAACGGCGTCCGCTACGCCCACCCGGACCCGCGGCGGATCGGGGAACGCGTGTCCACCGACCCGAGTTCGGCGTTGTCGGGCAACGTGTTCGTCGGCACCGAGACCGGGACGCTGGGCACGTCGCTGCGGGCGAAGGTGCCGATCCGCGCCGCCGACGGGCAGATCATCGGCATGGCGTCGGTCGGCATCCTGGAGAGCGAGCTGTCCGCGGACCTGGCCGAGGACCTGCCCGAGCTGATCGGCTGGCTGGCCGCCGCGGCGCTGGTGGGCGTGCTGGGCGCGGCGCTGGTGACCCAGTTGGTGCGGCGGCGGACGTTCAAGCTGGAACCGGCCGAGATCGCGCAGCTGCTGGAGACCCGCGACGCGATGCTGCACGGCATCCGCGAGGGCGTGGTCGCCGTGGACGACCGGGAGCGGTTGGCGCTGGTCAACGACGAGGCGATGCGCCTGCTCGGCCTGACCGAGGACCCGACCGGCAGGCCCGCGGCCGAGGTGCTGGAGGACGGCGGCCTGCTCGACCTGGCCCGCGGCGTGGACGACGTGGCCGACCGGCTGGTGCTGGCCGGCGAACGGGTCCTGGTCGCCAACCGCATGACCGCCAAGACCCACGGCCGCCCGGTGGGCGTGGTGCTGACGTTGCGCGACCGGACCGAGCTGCACGACGCGTTGCGGCAGCTCGACGGCCAGCGGACGGTCACCGAGGTGCTGCGCGCGCAGGCGCACGAGTTCTCCAACCACCTGCACGTGATCGGCGGCCTGGTCGAGCTGGACCGGCGGGCGGAGGCCGTGGCCTACATCGAACGCGTCGGCGGGACGGGGTCGCTGACCTCGGACATCATCTCCGGCGCGGTCGCCGACCCGGCGCTGGCGGCCCTCCTGCTGGCCAAGTCGTCCACCGCGCACGAACGGGGCGTGGCGCTGCGGCTGGACCCGTCCTCGGCGGTCGCGGCCCGGACCGGTGACGACGCGTTGACGGTGCTGGGCAACCTGGTGGACAACGCGGTGGACGCCGTGGACCCGGGCGGGACGGTGCGGGTGCTGGTGCGGTCGTCGTCGGACGGGGTGCGGATGGTCGTGGACGACGACGGCCCGGGGGTCGAGGAATCGCAGCGGGGACGGATCTTCACGCTGGGCGTGAGTTCGAAAGCCCCGGAGGGCGCGCACGGGCGGGGGATCGGGTTGGCGTTGGTGTCCAGGGTGGTCACGCGGCGCAGTGGCCGGGTGGAGATCTCCGACTCGGAACTGGGCGGCGCGTCGTTCGACGTGTGGCTGCCGGATGGAGGTGTCCGATGACCGTGCGGACGTTGGTGGTGGACGACGACTTCGCGGTGGCCGCCGTGCACCGGGCGTTCCTGGAGGCGCTGCCGGAGTTCACGGTGGTCGGTGAGGCGCACGGGGGCGGCGAGGCGCTGCGGGCGGTGGAGTCGCTGCGGCCGGACCTGGTGCTGCTGGACATCCACCTGCCCGACATCTCGGGCTTGGAGGTGCTGGCGCGGCTGCGGTCGCGGTCGGGTCCGCCGGTGGACGTCATCGCGGTGACGGCGGCGCGGGAGCGGGAGACCGTGCGGCAGGCCATGTCCCGGGGCGTGGACCACTACCTGGTCAAGCCGTTCACCCGGACGGCTTTCCTCGATCGGATGCGGGAGTACCTGGCGCGACGGCTGGAGGTGCAACGGCTGGGCCAGTGGCTGGACCAGGACGAGGTGGACCAGCTGTTGCAGCACCGGCCGCGGTCGGGCCTGCCGAAGGGCCTGTCGGCGGTGACGCTGCGCCTGGTGACCGAGGCGCTGCGGGACAGTTCGACGGACCTGTCGGCGCAGGAGGTCGGCGAACGCGCCGGCCTGTCCCGCGTCAGCGCCCGCCGCTACCTGGAACACCTGGTGGCGGTGGGCAAGGCGGAAGTCCAACCCCGCTACGGGATGGCCAACCGCCCCGCCCACGGCTACCGGTTGACCTAGGCCCCGTCCGCCCGGGCGCGCAGCCAGCGGCACCCGTAGGGCTCCAGCGCGACCTTCGGCTTCACCGGCTCCTCGGTGAACACGTCCGTCAGCGCACCCTCCACACCGGACAGATCGACCTCGACGTCCCGCTCCCCCAGGTTGTGCACGGCCACCACCGTCCCGCCGTCGATGTCGCACCGGTGCGCCAACACCCCCGGCTCCGGCGTGTCGATCACCTGGAACGCCCCCCAGGCCAGCTCCGGGCAGTCCCGGTAGCCCTTGATCAACTTCTTGATCCACGCCAGCAGCGACCCGTCGTCGTGGCGCTGCTCCCGAGCCGCGTCCCACCACATCGGGGTCCGCACGGCCAGCCGCCCCTCCTGCGACAGGTCCTCGGTCATCCCGACTTCCTCGCCGTAGAACAACACCGGCGTCCCCGGAAGCGTGAACAACAAGCTGTAGACCGTCTTGATCCGCCGCAGGTCCCCGCCCAGCATCGACGGCAACCGCCGCCGCAACCCCCGCCCGTACAGCTGCATGTCGGGCTCCGGGCCGAAGGCGTCGAAGACCTCCTGCCGCTCGGACTCGGTCAGCTTGTCCAGCGTCAACTCGTCGTGGTTGCGCACGAACGTCGCCCAGTGGCAGTCGCGCGGCGGCAGCGGGCGTTCCTTCAACGCGTGGGTCAGCGGGCTGGCGTCCTGGCGCGCCAACGACAAGTACATCTGCTGCATGCCGATGAAGTCGAAGCACATGTGCAACTCGTCGCCGACGCCATCAACACTGCCGAAGAACTTCATCGTGTCGGTGTACGGCAGGTTCACCTCACCCAACAGCACGCCCTCGCCGTTGCGCCGCGACAGGAACGCCCGCAGGTCGCACAGGTAGTCGTGCGGATCGGGGAGGTCCTGGACCGGCGCCTCCAACAGGAACGGCACCGCGTCCACGCGGAACCCCGACAGGCCCAGCTCCATCCAGAACCCCATGACGCGGGCGATCTCGTCGCGCACCTCGGGGTTGGCGACGTTCAGGTCCGGCTGGTGCTTGTAGAACCGGTGCAGGTAGTACTGGCCGGTCTTCTTGTCCAGCTCCCACAGGGACTTCTCCTGGTCGGGGAAGACCACGCCCTGCTCCGCGTCCGGCGGCGGCTGGTCGCGCCACACGTACCAGTTCCGGCGCGGGTTGTCCCGCGACGACCTCGCCTCCTCGAACCACGGGTGCTGGTCGGAGGTGTGGTTGACCACCAGGTCCGCGATCACGCGCATGCCGCGGTCGCGGGCGGTGCGGACGAACTCCACGAAGTCGCCGTGCGTGCCCAGGCGCGGGTCCACGCCGTAGAAGTCGGTGATGTCGTAGCCGTCGTCGCGGTCGGGCGAGGGGTAGAACGGCATCAGCCAGATGCACGTCACGCCCAGGTCGTGCAGGTGGTCGATCTTCTGGGTCAGGCCGCGGAAGTCGCCGTGGCCGTCGCCGTCGGAGTCGTGGAAGGTCTCCACGTCCAGGCAGTAGACGACGGCGTTCTTCCACCACAGGTCGGCGGTCCGGGTGAGCTTCACCGGCCCACCTCCGGCAGGACGTGCTCGCCGAACGCGTCGAGGAACCGGTCCTGCTCCTGGCCGACGTGGTGCAGGTAGATCTCGTCGAAGCCCAGTTCGACGTACCCGGTGATCCGGGCGGCGTGCTCGGCGAGGTCGGCGGAGACGTTGACGGTGCGCGCGACCTGCTCGGGGGTGACGTCCGCGGAGATCACGTCGAACTGCTCGGCGGTGTCGACGTCCCAGCACACCGGCGGGGCGAACACGTTGGACCGCCACTGCTCGTGCGCGGTGGCCAGGGCCTCCTCCTCGGTGGGCGCCCAGCTCAGGTGCACCTGCAGGCACAGCTTGCCGATGCCGCCCGCGCCCCGGTACGCCTCGACGACCTTGCGCAGGTGCTCGGCGGGCCCGTTGACGGTGATCAGCCCGTCGGCCCACTCGGCGTGCTGCCGCGCGGTCTCCACGCTCACCGCCGCGCCCAGCAGCTTGGGTGGCTCCCCGGGCCTGGTCCACACGCGGGCGCGGTCGACGGTGACCAGGCCGTCGTGGCTGACCTCTTCGCCGTTGAGCAGCGCGCGGATGACGTCGACGCACTCGCGCAGCCGGGCGGAGCGGACCTCCTTGCGGGGCCACCGCTGCCCGGTGATGTGCTCGTTGCTGGCCTCACCGGTCCCCAGCGCGGCCCAGAACCGGCCGGGGTACATGGCGGCGAGCGTGCCGATGGCCTGCGCGATGACCGCGGGGTGGTACCGCTGCCCCGGGGCGTTGACCACGCCGAACGGCAGGTTGGTGCCCTCCAGGGCCGCGCCGAGCCACGACCAGGCGAACCCGGACTGGCCCTGGCGGGCGCTCCACGGCGAGAAGTGGTCGGACGACATGGCGGCGTCGAACCCGACCTCTTCCGCGCGCTTCACGGCCCTGAGCAGCTCGGACGGGTGAACTTGCTCGTGCGAGGCGTGCACACCGATGACCGTCATGGCTTGTGTGGTACCCGCGACGGCCGGCCGTGACACCGCGCGATCGGCGGGACCGGGCGGCGGTCAGGTCAGTTCGGGGCGCTGCGCGGTTTTCGGGTCGGCTGGGCGGATGTCGTCGGCGCGGACGTCATCTGGGCGGATGTCGATCACGTCGCCGTCGATCACCACGCCGCCGGCGGTCGGGGGGCGGCCGTGGCGCAGGTTCAGGGTCATCTCGCGTTCGCGCTGCTCGGAGCGGCGGGCGATGCGCTTGCTGATCAGGCGGCGGGTGGGTGGGAAGAGCAGGAACAGGCCCGCCAGGTCGCTGAGGAAGCCCGGCACGATGATCAGGAAGCCGGCGGCCGCGATGAGGACGCCGTCGGCGATCTCCTGGTGCGGCGCGCGGCGGGTGCGCATGGCCTCGGTGAAGGCCGCCATCGTGCGCGCGCCCTCCCGGCGCATGAGCACCGAGCCGACGACGCCGCCCAGGACCAGCAGCCCCAGCGTGGGCAGGAAACCCCACGTCCCGGCCGCCCACACCAAGGTCAGCAACTCGACGGCGAGACCGATCAGCACTACCGCGAACACGCGCATACCTGACCAACGAACGAACGGCCCAAAACTCTCCCTGCCGAAATATTTACGTCGAACGACCCCTCTGGCAGCATATCTTCACGCCACTCAACGGGTAGGGAGCATGGATGACTGCGCTACACGACGTCGTGCCCGCGGTGCCGCGACCCGACCTCCAGCCGTACACCTACGCCCGTCGCGAGCTGATCGAGCCCGACTGGCGGCGGTTCCCCGGCTGGCGGCAGGTCACCGACGCCCAGTGGCGGGACGCCCAGTGGCAGCGGGTGAACTGCGTGAAGAACGTCAAGCAGCTGCGCACCGTGACGGGTGACCTGCTCGACGAGCGGTTCTACGACGAGCTGGCCGCCGACCAGGCGGACCTCGCCACGATGTCCATGCTGGTGCCGCCGCAGATGCTCAACACGATGGCGCCCGACGCCGCGCCCGCGGACTTCACCGACGCGTTCTTCGCCGACCCGGTGCGCCGGTACATGATCCCGGTCCGCTCCGACCGCGACCCGCACTGGCCGAGCCACCCGCACTCGTCGCGGGACTCGCTGCACGAGGCGGAGATGTGGGTGGTCGAGGGCCTGACCCACCGCTACCCCACCAAGGTCCTGGCCGAGCTGGTCTCCACGTGCCCCCAGTACTGCGGGCACTGCACGCGCATGGACCTGGTCGGCAACTCCACCCCGCAGGTGCAGAAGCACAAGCTGCTGCTCAAGCCGGTGGACCGGCAGGACCGGATGATCGACTACCTCAAGCGCACGCCGGGCGTGCGGGACGTGGTGGTCTCCGGCGGCGACGTGGCGAACGTGCCGTGGCCGCAACTGGAGTCGTTCCTGATGCGGTTGCTGGACATCGAGACCGTGCGCGACGTCCGGCTGGCGACCAAGGCGCTGGCGGGTCTGCCGCAGCACTGGCTGCAGCCGCGCGTCGTGGAGGGCATGGAGCGCGTGGCCCGCACCGCCCACCGCCGCGGCGTGAACCTCGCGATCCACACCCACGTCAACCACGCGCAGTCGGTGACCCCGCTGGTCGCGGAGGCGGCGCGGACGGCGCTGGACGTCGGCGTGCGGGACGTGCGCAACCAGGGCGTGCTGATGAAGGGCGTCAACGCGACGCCGGACGACCTGCTCGACCTGTGCTTCGCGTTGCAGGGCGAGGCGAACATCCTGCCGTACTACTTCTACATGTGCGACATGATCCCCAACGCCGAGCACTGGCGCGTGGCGGTGTGGGAGGCGCAGGAGTTGCAGCACGCGATCATGGGCTACCTGCCCGGCTACGCGACGCCGCGCATCGTGTGCGACGTGCCGTACGTGGGCAAGCGCTGGGTGAACCAGGTCGCCGAGTACGACCGCGAGCTGGGCATCTCGTACTGGACCAAGAACTACCGGACCGGCATCGAGCTGGAGGACCCGGACGCCCTCGACCGCCGGTACCCGTACTACGACCCGATCTCGACCCTCGGTGAGGCCGGCCGCGCCTGGTGGGCGAAGCAGGCCTAGCGCGTGACGGGGTCCCGGTGGTCGTCCACCGGGACCTCTTCGCGTGGCAACGCTTTCAGCGCTATCAGTGCGGCCGCGAGCGTGGTCGCGCAGGCCCCGACCACGGCGGCGGGGGTGTTCCCGGCGGCGGCCGCCCCGACCAGCGCGCCTCCGAACGTCGCCACCGCCTCGCCGGTGAACACCGCCGCGCCGACGCGGCCGAGCACGGCGTTCGGGGTGCGGCGTTGCAGCAGGGTCTGGGTGGTGGTGAGCGCGGCCGACCCGAACGCGCCCACCACGACCGCCGCGCCGAGGGCGGTCGGGACGGTCGGCGCGGCGAACAGCAGCGCGTAACCGGCGGCCGTGCCGGTGAGCGCGCCGCCGAGCAGCGGGGCCGGTCGGTGGCGCAGGCGGTGGGTCGCGGGTGCGCCGAGCAGGAAGCCGACGCCGAGACCGGAGAGCACCAGGCCGGTCCGGGTGGGGCCGCCGAGCGCGGTGGCGGTGTGCGGGACGAGCAGCGCGGTGAGGGCGGCGTTCGCGCCCAGGAAGAGCACGGTGACCAGGAACAACGCGCCCGCCGTCCGGTCCCGGCACAGGAACCGCGCGCCCGCGAGCAGTTCGCGCCACCGGCTGGGGTGCGGCCTCCGGCCCCCGTCTCCATTCTCCCACTGGGGTACGACAGTGCGGCTGATGGCGAGGGCCGAGAGCAGGTAGCTCAGGGCGTCCAGGGCCACCAGCGCCTCCCAGCCCGCCAGGCCCAGCAACAGACCGCCCAAGGGCGCGCCGACCAGGCGGATCGTGCCGTCGGTCGCGGTGGTGAGGGAGTTCGCCGCCGACAGCAGCGGGCCGGTGCCCACGATCGTCGGCACGTGCGCCTGCACGGCCGGGCGGAACACCGCCGTACCGACGCCCTCCAGCACCAGCGCCACGTACACCAGCCACACGTCGTCGGCCGCGCGCACCAGCAACAGCAGCGCCACCGCCGCCGCCCGCAGCACGTCCGCCGCCACCAGCACCGCCCGCCGGTCCCACCGGTCCGCCACGGCCCCGGCCACCGCGCCCAGGACCACCGGCGGCAGGAACTCGGCGGCCAGGGTCAAGCCCGCGGCGGTGGGTGAGCCGGTCAGGTGCAGGACGTGCAGCGGCACGGCCACCACCAGCAGCCACGTCCCCAGCGCGCCCACCGCCCGGCCCGCCCACAGCAGCCGGAAGTCCCGCACCCGCAACGCCGTGAACACCGGCAGCCCCCTCTGCGCTATTCTCACAAGATAGCCAGCGGGCTAAGTGTTCTGTCAAGATGAGGTGGCGATGGGTCTCGGGGCACGGTTGCGGGCGTTGCGCGCGGCCAGTGGGCGCACGGTCGCGGCGGTGGCGGCGGACGCCGGGTTGTCCGTCCCGTACGTGGCGAACCTGGAGAACGACCGGGGCAACCCGACCGTGGACGCGTTGCGACGGCTCGCCGAAGCCCTCGGCACGACGCTCAACGTGGACCTCGGCCCCTCCCCCGCCCCACCCGACCTGCCCGCGAGCCTGGTCCGGCTGGGCCGCGGCACGCGGTTCCGGCAGGACGTCGCGGCGCTCGCCCACCACACCGGCACGCCCGAGGACGAACTCGCCGCCGCCCTGCTCGACGTCCTCGCCCGCCTGGGCCGCCTGACCGGCCGCGAACCCGCCGAACGCGACTGGCACCGCCTGCTCGACGCGCTCCTCCTGGTCACCGCTCACCCGTCCGACCGGTGACCAGCAGCCACACCGCCACCACCGCGACCGGCACGCTCAACACCACCGTCACCACGGTCGCCTCCACCCCCGGCAGCAGCGCCCCGACCAGCAGCGACAACACCATGTTGTTGCCCGCGTGCGCCAGGCTCGCCGTCCACACCGTGCCGCTGGCCAGGCGCAACCAGCTCAGCACCACCTCCTGGCACAGGAACGACACCGTCCACACCGACAGTCCGATGAGGACGTTGTCGAACCGGATGTAGTCGGTGAACGCCAACGGGTAGTGCCACACCGCCCAGATGAGCCCGGTGGCGAGCGTCGCCGCCGTCGGCCGGCCCGGGAACAGCCGCAGCCGCAGGTAGCTGGTCCAGCCGAACTCCTCGCCCCAGTACACCGGCGTCAACAGCGGCACCGCGACCAGCAGCACCACGACCAACGACCAGTCCGGCGGGGCGAGGTCCAGCCCGAACGCCACGGCGACCCCCGCCGCCACCGCGACCATCGCGAACGGCGCCAGCCAGGCGAGCAGGTAGTGCCGCCACGCCCGCCGCAACCGCAACGCCAGACCGGCGTCGGCGAACCCCTCCCCGCGCAGCCGCACCACCAGCGCCGCGATCGCCGGCGTGAACGCGAACGGCAGCTGCACCCACGGGCTGACCAGCGAGTACCCGAGCAGGGCCGCGCCGATCATGCCCGCCCAGGAGAAGGCGAAGGTCAGCAGGAGGAACACCCGGACGCCTCGGGTCCGGGTCGCGGTGATCGTCATGCGGGTCAGCCAACCCCGGCACCGGCCGGTCGATCACTACCACTGGACGGCGTCCCGGGGGTATGGCCAGGCCTACCCCGGGACTACGCGCGAACCCACCGACAGCGCGCCGCGCCTGGACTAGCGTCCCCCTGGTGATCTTCTGGAAAGCGTTGCGGCGGCGGGACTTCCTGCTCAGCCGGTGGCCGTGGCGGGCGTTGGTGTTCGTGGCGGGCACGACGGTCGTGGCCGCTGTCGTCGCGGTGCCGGTCGGGCTGTTGAGCATGCCGGGGTTCCTGGCGTTGTCGCCGACGCGGTCGGTCGGTGCGCGGGTGGCGTTCGCGGTGGTGGGGTTGGCGGTGCTGGGCGCGGGGCTGCCGTGGGTGGCGCGCCCGCTCGCGCGGCTGGAGCGGCGGCGGTTGCGACTGCTCGACCCGAGGGCCGTGCCGCACCACCCGCCAACCGGGTACCGGGACGCGGCGACGTGGCGGGAGGTCGCCTACGCCGTGCTGCTGCTGACGTTGGGGCCGCTGGTGTACGTGCCGGCGTTCCTGGTCGCGGCTTCACCGTTCGCGCTGCTCGCCGGGCCGCTGCTGGTGGCGGGCGAGGACGGTCCGGTGGCGCTGGGGTTCGTGGTGACGGACTCGGTCGCCGAGTCGTTCGGGTACGCGGCGATCGGGTTGGCGGTGCTGCCGGTGGTGCCGTACGTGTGGTCGCTGGTCGCCGCCGCGCACGCCGCCGTGGCGCGGGCGTTGCTGCACGACGACGAGCGGCTGGTGGAGGTGGCGCGGTCGCGGGCGCGGCTGGTGGACGGGTTCGACGCCGAGCGGCGGCGCATCGAGCGCGACCTGCACGACGGGGCGCAGGAGAAGCTGGTCGGGCTGACGCTGCGGCTGGGCCTGGCGCGGCTGGACGTGCCCGCCGACTCCCCCGCGCACGAGCACGTCACACGGGCGCACGAGGAGGCGAAGCAGTTGATGGCCGAGCTGAGGGAACTCGTGCGCGGCATCCACCCGAAGGTGCTGGCCGACCGGGGGTTGGCGGCGGCGCTGGAGGACCTGGCCGGCCGGGGGCCGGTGCCGGTGGACGTCCGCGCGGACCTGCCCCGGCTGCCGCCGCACGTCGAGTCCACCGCGTACTTCGTGGTGGCCGAGGCGTTGACCAACGTGGCCCGGCACAGCGGCGCGTCAACGGCGTCGGTCACCGCCTCGACCGCGGACCGGGTGCTGGTGGTGGAGGTGCGCGACGACGGGCGCGGCGGGGCCGACCCGGCGGGCGGGACCGGGCTGACCGGCCTGGCCGACCGGGTCGCGGTGCTCGACGGGCGGATGGCGTTGTCCAGCCCGGCCGGCGGGCCGACGGTGGTGCGGGTGGAGCTGCCGTGGTCCGCGTAGTCCTGGCCGAGGACGGCGTGCTGCTGCGCGAGGGGTTGGCGGGCCTGCTGGCGCGGTTCGGCCTGGACGTGGTCGCCGCCGTCGGGGACGCCGACGCCCTGCTCGCGGCCGTCGCCCGGCACCGCCCGGACCTGGTGCTGACCGACGTGCGGATGCCGCCGGGGTTCAGCGACGAGGGCCTGCGCGCGGCCGTGGCGCTGCGCCGCGACCACCCCGGCCTGCCGGTGGTGGCGCTGAGCCAGTACGTGGACCGCGGCCTGGCCGCCGACCTGCTCGACGCGGGCGGCGGCGTCGGTTACCTGCTCAAGGACCGGGTCGTCGACGTGGAGGACTTCGCGGCCACCCTGCACCGCGTGGCCTCCGGCGGCACGGCCGTCGACCCGGAGGTCGTGCGCCAACTCCTGTCCCGCCGCCGGGACCCGCTGGACCGCCTTTCGCCCCGCGAACGCGAAGTCCTGTCCCTGCTCGCGGAAGGCCTGTCGAACACCGCCATCGCCCGCCGCCTGGTCGTCAGCGAGGCGGCCGTGGGCAAACACGTGGGCAACATCCTGGCCAAACTCGACCTCCCCCCGGACGACGACACCAACCGCCGCGTCCTCGCCGTGCTGACCTACCTGCGCGGTCCGGAGAGGTGAACCCGCGCGAACGGCGGCGTGGTGGCCGGATCGTCGCTGTCCCACCAGGCCTTTGCCGTGTCCCCGTCGGCGGTCAACCCGTACCGGACGATGTCGAGCCATCCCGGATCGTCCTCGGACCGCTCGACAGCCAGGTCGCGCAACGACCTCCAGCCACCCGCATCGGCCGCTGCCCGCGCGAACCGCTCGGCTCCGGCGGCGTCACCGACCGAAGCACGTGCCCGTGCGAGCTCCTCGAACCCGGCCGCATGCCCCGCGGATGCCGCCGTGAGCGCCAAACGCTCGGCGGTGTCCACGTCCCCCGGCGCTCGCAACCGGATCAACTCGCGGTAGCCCTGCGGACTGCCCGCCTGGAGCGCGTCCTGCGCGATGCTCTCGGCCGCACTTCCCTCGCCCGCCTTCTCCCGCAAGCGGGCGAGCACGACGAGCCCTTCCACCCCGCTGACCTCCACGGCGGCACGGGCAAGGCGTTCGGCGTCGCCGAGCTCGCCGCCGCGACACCGGCGCTCGACCAGGAGCTCCAAATACCGTTCGTTGTGGTACGGCTCAAGACGGACAGCGACAAGCGCGTAATGCTCGGCACCCAGCCAATCGCCCGTGTCCAACCGCATCCTCGACAGTTCGTCGGCGGCGTCGGCAGACCCCCGCGCAACGCCGACGTGATAGAGCCGTTCGGCAGCCGCGGAGTCGCCCATCGACTCGCGGAGCATGCCGAGTGACGCCGCAGCGTCGCCCCAGCCGGCTTCGAGGGCGGCGGTGTAGGCCTCTTCGGCTTCTGCCCATCGTCCTTGCTGCTCGTACTCCCACCCGAGCAGCTGGAGCGACTCGGTCTCACCAGCGGCAGCGGATGCCCGGTAGAGGCGTTCGGTTCGCTCGGGATCGCGCGAGACGTCCGCTGACACCAGCTCGCACAACGCGCCCGGGTGGTCGACGGCCGCGTGCGCGTAGCGCTCCGCCTCGGCCTGGCTGCCGATCAGGTGGTGCAGCCACGACAGTTCCGAGAAGGCCTGCGAGTGGCCCGACGCGGACGCCTTGGTCAGCAGTTGGTGGGCGAGGTGCAGCCGTTGGCGCAATTTGGCGCTTTCCGCGAGCGCCGACAACTCCGCGGGCGAGGACGCGTGTTCGAGCAACGCGTCCCAGAAGACCTGCCGCGGGCAGATGGCGCCACGCGTGCGGCGGCCCACTTGGTCGTGGTAGTCCTCCAGTCGGTACCGCGCGGCGACCGGGCCCACGTGGTCGTCGTCGGGGTGGCGTTCCAGCACGAACGAGTGGCCGTCGCCGAGTCGTGCCAGTTCGGAGAGGGCGGCGGTGAACCAGCCCCGGTCCGCGCGCAAGGCCCGGCGTTCACGCTCGCTCAGGTAGGAGAAAGCCGCGTCGTGCAGGAACGCGGCCGGCATCCACTCGCCGTGCCCGAGGCGACGGGCGTCCATCGCGGCGTGCACCACCGCGAGCTGCCCGGCGCCCGCGGTGTCCACACGGCGGAGGAGGTCCGGCACGGCGGCCAGGTACTGGGTGATCGCACCGTCCTCGGTGCGCCTGACGGCTTCGAGCAGCTCCGGGTCACCTGTTGCTTCCGCGGCCCGGCGGTCGAGTTCGGTGAACGTCGAGGGGACGCGCACGACCTCCCCGTCCAGCAGGAGCGCTCGGGCCGCCGCGTGCCCGTCCCGTTCACCGCGTACCGGTCGTCGGGTCAGGGTCTCCCAGTACTCCTGCCACAGGGTCGCCAGGACCAGCACGGGACCGCGGTCCGGGTCCGCGAGCAGCGCGTGCAGGCCCGCGCAGAGCCGGTCACGCACCTCGGGAGGCGGGTCGAGCAGGTACCGCTGAGCCTCGTCGAGCCACACGACCGTGCGCGGAGCGATGCTCGGCACCTCCGCGACCATGGTCGCCGGATCGGCGTAGTGCAACGCCGGCCACATCCGCCAACCCGCCTCCACCAGGTTCGCCTCCGCGCCTTCCGGTCGGTGCAGCAGGGATTCGTAGGCGGCTCGGGTCTTGCCCGACGACGAGTCGCTGACCAGCACCACCAGAGCCGACTCGCCGCGCCGCACCCGGGCGACCGCCGCGTGGAGGACCTGTGTGAACGGGCGCTCGACGTACGCGGGCAGCGCTCCGCGATCGCCGACCACGGCGTCGTGCGGGGCGGTGCGCAGGCCGATCAGGCGCAGGCGCAGACCGCTGATCGCCCGACCCGCCGGCCGCGCCGGGGCGGCCGGACCTCCCGGGCCGGCCAGGTGCACGTCACCGTGCAGCGTGTGGATCTGGAGCGCTGGACCGTGCACGTCACCGCTGACCTCGTTGATCTCCACTCCGGTTGTCCCCAAAGAACGATGTTCGCCCGAACGGGTGAACTGCCGTTACGCCTTGCGGTCGCGGACGACAGAACAGGCACACGACCCGCGGCCGATTGGGGACGGATCATGGCCGAGTACGAAGTCTACGAAGCGCGTGCCGACGCCGGACGTGCGCTGGAGGTGGCCGAGACGACCTCGCCGTTCACCATCACGGTGAGGTTCGTCGGCGGCCTGAGCGAGACGCAGAAGGCGGCGTTCAAGCAGGCCGCCGACCGGTGGGCGCGCATCATCGTCGGGGACCTCCCGGACGTCACGCTCGACGGCGAGCGGATCGACGACGTGCTGATCCTGGCCGAGGGGACCGCGATCGACGGGGTCGGGAACGTGCTCGGCGAGGCCGGGCCGACGCACGTCCGGGTCGGCGGGCCGCCGTGTCGCGGGGTGATGCGGTTCGACTCCGCCGACCTCGCGCAGATGGAGGGCGAGGGCACGCTGGTGGACGTCATCACCCACGAGATGGGGCACGTGCTGGGCATCGGCACGCTCTGGGAAGGGCTCGTGGCCGACCCCGGCTCGCCGGACCCCCGCTACACCGGGCGCGTGGCGATGGTCGAGTACGAGGCGCTGCAAGGGGACGGCGGGTTCGAGACGGTGCCCGTGGAGAACGAGGGCGGCGACGGCAGCCGGGACAGCCACTGGCGCGAGTCGGTGTTCCGCAACGAGCTGATGTCCAGCGCGATCGGCGGCGTCGGCAACCCGATCAGCCGCCTGACCGCCGCCTCGCTGATCGACCTGGGCTACCAGGTGGACCTCGACGCCGCCGAACCGTACCGGCTGCCGACCGGCGGCCCGGAAGCCCTCGAACCGGTGCGGCGGCGCGGGAAGTTCCGGCGGCCGGCGACCACGGTGGTGGCCCCCGAGGAATCCGCTCCCGCCACCTGATCGCGGTGACCTACGCTGCCGCGCGTGACCGACACCGTGACCCTGTGGCGGCCGACCGGGCAGGCCGAGCTGGACCTGGTGGCCGCCTCCGGGTGGCGCGCCTGGCCGCCGCGCCTGCCCGACCAGCCGATCTTCTACCCGGTGGCCAACCGCTGGTACGCCGTGAAGATCGCGCGCGAGTGGAACGTGCCCGCCGAAGGGGTCGGGTACGTGACCCGGTTCGCCGTGGACGCCGCGTTCCTCGCCCGCTACCCCGTCCAGCAGGCGGGCGGTCGGGACGTGCTGGAGCACTGGGTGCCCGCCGAGGACCTGGACGAGTTCAACGCCCACATCGTCGGACCGATCGTCCGCGACGCCGAGTTCCGGGCCGGGGTGGACGGCCCCGACCTGCCCGCCCGGTGGCGCGAGCACCTGGCGGGCGAGTCGTGGTTGCGGGCCGGGTTCCTGGCCGACGGGACGTTCCTGACGGTCTTCCGACCGAACGAGACGTCCGCTGTGGACGGTGGGCTCGTGGTCGGAGTGGACGGTGCCGAGCGGCCGGTCGTGCTGGATGTCGCGACCGGGGTCGTGACCCTCGGCGAGCGGCGCTACGACCTGGGTGCGTTCGTCACACTGCTCGACCGGTGAGCAGGCCGTTCATCAGGCCGTAGTCCACCGCGCCCGCCGGGTACGCCTCGTCGGCCAGCAGCCGCCGCGCGGAGTCCAGGGCCACCCCGTACGCGGCCTCCGCGATGCCCTGGCCCACGCTCACCCGCGCCACGCCCAGCGCGGCCAGTTCGGCGACCGACGGCGAACCCGGCCCGGCCATGACGTTGAGCGGCGCGTCGATCTCGCGGGCCAGGGCCGCGATGGTGTCTGGGTCGGCGACGCCGGGCACGAACACGCCGTCCGCGCCGGCGGCCAGGAACGCCTCCGCGCGGCGCAGGACGGTCTCCACCGTGCGGTCGCCGAAGAAGTAGACGTCGATGCGGGCGTTGACGAACAGGTCCACGCCCGCGTCGGCGGCCACCTCGCGCACCTCCCGCAGCCGGGCGGCGTGCTCGGCGACGTCCACCAGCCGCCCGCCGGCGCTGTCCTCGACGTTGACGCCCACCACGCCCGCCGCCAGCACCGCGCGGACCGTGCCCGCCAGGTCGCCGTACCCGTCCTCGACGTCCGCGGTCACCGGCACCGACACCGCCCGCACCACCCGGGCCACCGCCTCGACCGCCGCCGCCCGGTCCAGGTGTCCCCCGTCGGCCGCGCCCAGGCTCCACGACACGCCCGCGCTGGTGGTGGCGACCGCCGCCGCGCCCGCGTGCTCCACCAGCCGGGCGGACGCGGCGTCCCACGCGTTGGGCAGCACCAGCGCCGGGCCGGTGTGCAGGTCGCGGAAGAGCTTGGCCCTGTCCTGCTGAGACATCTCGCTGACTCCCCCTTGATCGTTGTGCGGGGACCAGCATCGCCGCGCCTCCGGACGTTGTCTGGCCGAAACGCGACATGACCATTTCAGCGCCGCAGGACGCGCGGGTCGGCGTGCAGGCGGTCGGTCAGCTCGACGGTGATGACCTCGTTGTCGTCGGGCCGGCCGGGGGTGCGGCCCGAGGAGAACGGGAAGTTGTTGTCGTTCACCACCACCAGGGTGCGGTCGTCCAGGATCAGCGCGCTCTCGATGGTCGGGAACGGGAACCGGAACGGGTCGCCGAACCCGCCCAGGCCGCGCGGGTTGGCCAGGTCGAGCAGGTCGGCCACCAGGGTCTTGTCCAGCCTGCCGTCCCGGTCGCGGTCGCGCTTGTCGGCCAGGTAGACCTTCTTCACCCGCGCGTCCGCGCCCTGGGCGCTGTCGCGTTCGATGACCAGGAGCCGGTTGCGGTCGACCGCGATGGCCTCGCCGATGGCGTGCGCGGTGGAGTCCAGCGCGTAGGTCCACCGGGTGCCGGTGAAGCGGCTGCCGGCGAGGTCGAACTCGTAGAGCCGCAGGGTGCCCGGCTCGTCACCGGCGACCGTGCCCTCCAGCAGGGCGTTGGCCGTCCTGCCGTCCGGGGACAGCGCGATCCCCTCGAACCCCTTGCTGCCGCCCAGGTTCGCCGGGCCGGCGGGGTTCTCCGGGGCGAACACGCCGGGCGTGGGCACCGGCGGCGCGAGCAGGCGGCCGGCGCGGTCGAAGTGCAGCAGGTACGGGCCGAACTCGTCGCCCATCCAGTAGGAGCCGTCGGGCAGCCGCAGCATGGACTCGACGTCGAGGTCCGCGCCGGTCAGCACCCGGTCCGGGCGGGTCAGCGGGAACGGGACGTGCCCGTCCGGGTCGGTCAGGGTGACGCCGCCGACGACGTCCACGCGGCCGGAAGCGGGGTCGGGGGCGATGCGGTGGATCCGCAGCAGGAAGTCGGCGCTGTTGGCCTTGCTGCCGTACCCGTTGTCGGACAAAGCGTCGAAGGTGCCGTCGGGGTTGCGCAGCACCGAGCTGAAGCCCTGCACCGGCTGGTCGGCGAACGGCGTGGCCACCCCGTTGACCGGGGACAGCGCCGAACCGGACGGCTCGCTGCCGGGCACGAACGTCCGCGCGGGCAGCACCGCGAACCCGGTCAGCTCCGCCCGGCCGAAACCGCCCCCGGCCGGCGCCGCCGCGCCCGGCACCGCGAGCGCGGCCAGCGTGATCAGGGCCAACCCGGCCGCCAACGTCCTGTCCATGCCTCTCCTAGTGGTCGCGCAGGTAACGCCCGTGGTCGGTCTGGCGGTGCACGTCGGTGGCGTAGAAGCGTTCGGCGAGCCGCTTCGCCTGGCCCTCCAGCAGGTCGAGCTGGGCGAGGAGCTCCTCCCCCGCTCCGCGCTGCGCCGACAGCCACCAGGGCAGGTTGAGGTAGGTCTCCACCGACAGCGGCAGGTCGGTGCGGGCCAGGCGGACCAGGTCGTGGCGCAGGTCCGGGTCGGTCAGGCGGGCGGGCCTGGCCAGCATGTCGTCCAGGACCTCGCAGATCCGGCGCAGCGTGTCCACCGTGGCGTCGGGCATGCGGGAGGAGCGCGCGGTCACGTCGCGGACCAGGCCGGCCAGGCCGGTGCGCAGTTCGCCGGCCTCGGTGGCGGCGTCCCGGGGGACCAGCCGGACCTTCTCCGGCGGGGCGAGCAGCGCGCCCGCCGCGTACAGGCCCGCGACGACGGCCGGCCACCACGAGCCGACCACGCCGGTCGCGTGCAGGACGACGCCGCCCAGGCCGCCGACGCAGCCGACGAGGTTCTTGGTCGAGCCCAGGTACCGCATCACTGGTAGCCGCGGATTTCCTTGAAGACGTCCGGCAGCCGGGTGGTGCGGGCGTCGAAGACCTTGCCGCCGGTCAGCTCCGCCACCCGGGACAGCTCGTCGCTGCTGCCCTCGCCGAACAGGACGGTGAACACCGGCACCCGCCGGACCGGCGCGGGGACGCCGGGGAACTCCGCCTGGAACCGGCCGAAGTCGCGGCCGTTGGCGTTCTCCCCGTCGGTCATCAGCACGATCGAGTGGAACCGGTCGGGGTCCTTGGCCAGCACCGGTTCCAGCACGTCGTAGGCGCGGTCGAGGCTGTCGTAGATCGCGGTGCCGCCGTTGGCGTCCAGGCCCTCGGCGAACGCCTTGACCTCGGCCAGCACCGCCTGCGGGTCCTGCTCGGGGACGACGAACGTGCGCGGCTGGTGCGGTGTGGTGTCGAACGGCATGATCGTCACCTCCTCGCGGTTGCGGAAACCCCGGAACCGTCCGGTGAGCGTGTCGTCCGCGCCGGTCAGGCCGACCAGGGCCGTGCGCAGCGCCTCGATGCGCTCCCCCGCCATCGAACCGGACGTGTCCACCACGTACAACGTGCGCGACGGGCGGCGGATCTCGTTGAAGTAGGCCGAGAGGAGCGCGTCCACGGCGTCCCGGGTCGCCGGGAACGGCAGTTCCAGCAGGTCTTTCGCGGTGAACCGCGCGCCGAGTTCGACGCCGGGGACGACCGGGCGGCGGTGGGTGGTCTCGGCGATCCGGCGCTGCGCTTCGGGGGTGCGCAGGTGGTCGGTCAGCCGCTGGTGCGCGCCGCGGGCGTCGTCGTTCGCGCCGGTGAGCAGGGTCAGCGGGTAGTCGGCGGTGACCACGCCGTCGCTGGGGTGGATGATCGTCAGCGGTTCGGGCAGGCCGCCGGCGGCGTTCATCGACAGCAGCACGGACTCGTAGTTGATCAGCCCGTCGATCCGGCCGGCCGGGTCCTGGGCGCGCTTGCGGTAGGCCTCCGACAGCCAGCCCGACGACCCCGAGGACAGGGCCTGCGCGCTGAAGAACTCGGTGAGCTTCGGCGTGACGGCGGCGACCTGGTTCGCGTCCACGGCGTTGCCCGCGCCGGCCAGCGCGGAGGCCACGGCGACCAGCGCGGAGAAGCCGGAGTTGGACGCGGACGGGTCGGTCATGCCGTAGCTGAACGCCTTCCGCCCGGCCTTCTCGGCGACCTCGGCCCACCCGACCGGCCGGTCGGCGAACCCCAGCCGCCGCGCCGCCGACTCGGACAGGCCCAGCACCACCGGCGAACTCATGATCTTGACCTGGTCGCCCAGGCGCCGGGCGGCCTCGGGGATCGCCGCCGGGTAGCGGTTGGAGGAGAACCAGACCGCGTCGTAGGCGCCGTCGGCCGCGCCGGAGGCCAGCGACTCCGCGCCCTCCAGGGTGCCGGTGAAGCTGAACTTCACGCTGACCCCGGTGGCCTTGGCCGCCTCCTCCAGCACGGGCTGCATGTCGGCCAGTTCGCTGCCGGCCAGGACGCGCAGCGTGCCCGGTTCGGCCGGGCCGACCGGCTGCCCGGGGTCGGCCGGGTCGTCGGTGCACGCCGTCGCCAGCGCCGCCACCAGCAGGAACGCCAGTGCCTTCCTCATCGGTCCCCCTCGTGCGAGCGCCGCAGGTGCTCCTCGGCGCGGCGGATCTCCCCCGACAGCGACTCCACGGTCGCGGCCATCGTCCGCACGGCCTCCGCGCGGTGGCCGTCGACCGCGTCCAGCGCCGCGTAGATCCGGTCGAACGACGCCCGGATCGTCTCGGCGGCCACCGCCGGGTCGCTCGACGCGCGCTGGATCTCCGCGCCCTGCAAGCCGATCAGCTCGGTGTTGGCGCGGATCAGGCCGTCGGTGGTGGCGCGCAACGCGGTGACCTCGTCCAGCACGTCCCGCTGGTTGGCCAGCGCGGACGCGACCAGCAGCGCCACCTGGAGGGCGCTCAACGTGGTGGAGACGGCGCGTTCGACGCCCCGGACCAGCTCGTCGTTGTTGCGGCGCACCAGGTCCAGCGCGAGGTAGCCCTGGGCGCTGACCGCGAGCTGGGTGAGCAGGTCCTGGTGGCGCTGCCGGATCGGGTGCAGGGCGTCGGCGCGCAGGGTCCGGGCGCGCCGCGGGTCGGTCAGGTCGAACACCTCGGCTTGGCGCTCCACGGCGGCGTCCACGGCCTCGGCGAACGCGGCGGCCTCGGACAGCCGGCCCATCGCCTGCCAGAGCCGTTCCCGCTCGCCCTTGAGGGCGGCGTTGTCGCGGCGCAGCGCGTCCTGGCGTTGCCGCAGGTCCAGGACCAGCGCCTGGACGGGTTCGCGGGCGGCGCGGTAGCGGTCCAGGGCCTTCTTCGCGGCCCCGGCGGCGGGGAACACGCCGAGCAGCTTGCGGCCGGTGAGCGGCAGCCTCGACGGGTCCAGCTCGCCGACCGTCCGGCGCAGGCCGGCCAGGGTCGTGGTGACCGGGTCGCGCGGCGTGGCCTGGTCGGTGACGGCGCGGTCGAGCATGGCGCGGGCGACGGCGGCGGCGGTGCGCATGTCGGACTCGCCGATGGCCAGCAGCTCCTCCACCCGGTCGGTGAACTCCGGCGAGCGGACGTCGAGTCCTTCCAGCCTCCGGGCGAACTCCTCGGCCTTGCGGGCGATCTCGTCGCGGGTCCGCGGGCTGAGCGTGACCAGTCCGGCGGGGGTGGGGTCGTCCATGTCAGTACCGCTTCCCGACCTCGTCGAGCAGCCGTTCGAGGGTCTCGAACGACGGCGGCTCGACGGCGTCCACCAGGTCCGCCGGCGCCTTGTCCCCGGCGACCTCGGCGAACAGGCCGGGGTTGGTGGTGCGGAAGCCGAAGGTGGCGGCGAGGCGGCCCAGGTCGGGGTCGGTGGCCAGGAGGTGGCCGACGCGGTCGCCGGTGGCCGACAGCGGGACCAGGGTGTGCTTGGAGTAGACGGTCGGGGCCGTGTAGAGCATGCGCATGTCCGGGCGGATCGAGCCGTCGGCGCGGATCAGGCGGTCCACGTACTGCGACTCGTAGACCAGCGCCATCGGGGTCTTGCCCATGCCGGCGGACAGGTAGTCCTCGAACGGCCCTTCGGTGCTGTTCTGCGTGTAGCCCTGGTCCAGGAACAGCTTCGCGATGCGCGGCAGGACCTTCGCCTCCTGCTCGGCGTTGCTGACCACGGCGTTGCCGTTGGCCACGAAGGAGACGATGGACAGGTACATGGCGGCGGAGTTGGACTCGCGCGGGTCGGTGGTGGTGATCAGGACGTTCTTGCGGGCCGGGTAGGCGGTGTTGCCGGGCAGTTGGTCCCACCGCTTGTCGGCCAGTTCGAGGTAGTTGGCGACGTCGAGCACCCGGTAGCCGCCCGCGCCCTTGCGGACCGCGCCGTTGACTTCGAGCAGGGTGACGATGGGCTCGAACGTGGCGACGGCCATCGGCGAGTGGAACGGCGTGTGGACCGAGGTGACCTTGCGGTCGCGCTGGATCTTCTGCGCGGCCGGGGCCGAGGAGGGGAACGCGAACTCGTACTTGCCGAGGTCCACGGTGGTGGCGATCTGCCGCGAGCCGGCCGTGTCCACCTCGACCTTGAGCTTGTGCTTGGCGAAGGCCTCGACGACGCGGGGGTCGGTGAAGAACGCCTGCTTCTCGGAGCCGATGACACCGCGAACGGTGGTCAGGCTGTCCGGTTCGTCTTCCCGCCCCCAGACCACCACCGCCACCACGGCGAGCAACAGCACCACGGCCAAGCCGATGGACAACCGGCGCTTCACGGCCTACCCCCTCGTCCCCAGTCGCTCGCGATCTTGCATCCCGTTCGACTCGTTTGACGCTCAAACGGGGTTGCGCGGGGTGAACCTTGGGTGAACGGGAAGGGGCGACTCGGGGCCCGGTGGTCGGGCCCGGTGGTCGGGCCCGGTGGTCGGGCCGGCTGGTAGCTCAGGTGGGACGGCTCCGGCGGCTGGACTCGCGGACCACCAACTCGGGCCGGAACTGGACGTGCCGGTGCGTGTGCTCCGCCGGCGCCATGGTCTCCTCGATCACCAACGACGCCGCCGTCCGCCCGATCAACTCCCGGGGCTGCCGCACCGACGTCAACGGCACGGCCGCCGCGGCCGCGAAGTCGATGTCGTCGTACCCCACCACCGCGATGTCGGCCGGCACCCGCACCCCCTCGCGCACCAGCACCTGCAGCAGCCCCAACGCCACCAGGTCGTTGGCGCAGAACACGGCGTCCGGGCGCACGTCCCGCTCCAGCAACGCCCGCGCCACCCGCTGCCCGGCCGCCACGTTCAGCGCCGGCACGCGCACCTCCTCCAGCTCCCGCCCGGCCACCCGCGCCGCCTCGGCCGCGCCCGCCCACCGCTCCCGCGCCTGGTGCAGGCTCTCCGGCCCGTTCACCATCACGATCCGCCGGTAGCCCTCGGTGATCAGGTGCGTCAGCGCCAGCCGCCCGCCGGCGCGGTCGTCCACGGCCACCGAGCACAGGTCCGGGTTGTCGGTCGGGTGGTCCAGCAGCACGACCGACAGGCCGCGCGAGCGCAGCCGCCGGACCGGGGCGTCGGTGTCCACCGGCGTGATCAGCACGCCGTGCACGCGCTGTTCGGCCAGCAGCTCCACGTGCCGGGCCTCGCGCTGGGCCGAGTCGTCGCTGTTGCACAGGATGACCGCGTGGCCCGCGTCGCTGGCGGTGTCCTCGACGCCGCGGGCGACGTCGGTGAAGAACGGGTTGCCGACGTCCAGGACCACCAGGCCGATGGCGCGGGGTGTGCCCGAGCGCAGCTGGCGGGCGGCGTCGTTGCGGACGAACCCGAGTTCGTTGATCGCGCCCAGGACGCGTTCCCGGGTCGCCGGGGCGACCAGGTCGGGCCGGTTGAGCACGTTGGACACGGTGCCCACCGACACCCGCGCCCGCGTCGCCACGTCCCGGATGCTCACCGGTGCGCCCACCGCCCACCCCTCCTCCCGCTCGGGCAAAGCGCGCAGTGTACCCACGGGCAGCGCTCCCACATGCGCGTTCGCCGGATAGGCTGCTCACCCGTGCAACCCCTCGCGATCGCCGTGGCCCAGCCGCCGAGCCACCCCTACGACGTCGCGGCCAACGCGCGGGCCCACGCCGAGGTCGTCCGCGCGGCCTGCGCCCGGGTGGTCGTCTTCCCCGAGCTGTCCCTGACCGGCTACCACCTCGACGTGCCGATCCTCGACCCCGCCGACCCGCGCCTGGAACCGCTGGTCACGGCCTGCGCGCAGACCGGGTCGATCGCCCTGGCCGGCGCGCCGGTGGACGGCCCGCACATCGCGGTGCTGGCGGTGGACGGCACGGGCGCGTCCGTCGCCTACCGCAAGATGTGGCTGGGCGAGGAGGAAGCACACCGGTTCCGCCCCGGCCCCACCCCGGGCGTGCTCACCGTCGACGGCTGGCGCCTGGGCCTGGCCGTGTGCAAGGACACCATGACCGGGCAGCACGCCACCGACACCGCCGCAGCCGGCGTGGACGCCTACGTGGCCGGCACCCTCAAGCCCGACACCCTCGCCGACGCCCAGTGGGACCGGGCCCGGGCGATCGCCGTCGAGCACGGCCTGTGGGTGGCGGTGGCGAGCTTCGCCGGCTCGACCGGCGAGGGCTTCACCTCGGCGGCCGGCCGTTCGGCGGTGTGGTCGCCCACGGGCGACCTGGTGGCGTCGGCCGGGCCGGAGGTCGGCGCGGTCGTCCGGGCCACGTTCGCCTGATCGCCCGCGCCCGCCACGACGTGGTTGCATCTTCCGCTATGGGCGATGTGGCGGTGGTGACCGGAGCGGCGCGCGGGTTCGGGCTCGGGATCGCGCGGCGGTTGGCCGAGCGCGGGTACGTGGTCGTGGGGACCGACGTGGATCCGGTGGTCGAGGAGGTCCTGTCGCGGTTCGGGGCGCGGGGTGTGGTGGCCGACGTGCGGGAGCCCGCCGCGCACCGGGCCGTCGCCGAGGTGGCCGCGGGGCTCGGGCGGGTCGCGGTCTGGGTGAACAACGCCGGTGTGCTGGCCACCGGGCCGGTGTGGGAGCTGGACGACGACGTGGTCCGCCGGGTCGTCGAGGTCAACCTGCTGGGCGTGGTCAACGGGTCGCGGATGGCCGTGGAGGCCATGCGCGCCAGTGGCGGGCGCATCCTGAACATCGCCTCGATGTCGGCCTACGGGCCGGTCCCGGGCCTGGCGCTCTACGCCGCGACCAAAGCCGCCGTGCTGAACTTCTCCACCAGCCTCCAGGGCGACCTGGACCTGGCGGGTGTGCCGATCCGCGTCCACACGCTGTGCCCGGACGCCGCCGACACCGCGATGGTGGAACAGGTCCGCGACGACGCCGACTCCGCGATCCTGTTCTCCGGCGGCGGTCTGCTCCCGCCCGACGAGGTCGCCGACCGGGCGGTCGCGATGCTGGACGGCCGGCGGCTGGTGCGGGCGGTCCCGGCGCACCGGGCGGGGATGGCGCGGCTGGGCGCGTTGGCTCCGTCGGTGGGTCTGCGGGTTCTTCGCGCGTTGCGCACGTGGGGCGAGAAGCGGAGATGAGAAATGCGGTGGCACGCCCTCGTGCCACCGCATTCCCCGACGTGGATCAGGAAGTCAGCAGGGTGACGCCGTAGTAGTTCGCGGCGTCCACCACCGGCTGGTAGTAGGAGTAGGAGCCGGTCGCGCCGGAACCCTGGTTCCAGCCGCAGTCGTGGCCGTCGGCCGGGCCGCCGGAGGTCATGCCCTGGGCGGTGTTGCCGGCGATGTACGCGCCGCCGCTGTCGCCGCCCTCGGTGCACACCGTGGAACGGGCCAGACCACGGGTGGACGTGCTCTCACCCGAGTAGCGGACCGTGTAGTTGTAACCGGAGATCGTGCCGCAGGTCCAGCCGGTGGTGTTGCCCGCCTTGCACAGCGAGGTGCCCACCGGGGCCTTGGACATGCCGCGCACGGCGACCGTGGTGCCCTTGCGGGTATCGACGTAGGCGCGCTGGGTGTCCTCGGCGTCCACCGACATCAGGCCCATGTCGTAGGACGGGAAGCGGGTGGCGATGCCCTTGCCGATGTGGTTGCCGTTGGCGTCGTAGATGTCGGGGTTGCCCTCGACGCAGTGACCGGCGGTCAGCAGCACCTTCTGGCCGTTGCGGGTGCCGTTGAAGCCCAGCGAGCAGTTCGTGCCGGGCACCAGGTCCATGATCCGACCGGGGACGACGTCGGCCTGCGGGGCCAGCCGCGCGGCGCCCCGCTCGACGGCCACGCCGTCGATCCGGGACAGCTTCGCGACCAGCGCGGACGTGGCGTCCGGCTCGACGGTCACGACGACCCGGTCGGCCACCAGGTCCGGCCCGAAGGCCTGCACCTGGGCGAGGTCCGAGCCGATGGCCTGCTCGACGCGGGCGGTGAGGGCGTCCAGCGCCTTCTCGCCGCGCACACCGGTGCGGGCGGTCAGGCCCGCCCCGGTGACGGCGGCGGCGTCGGTGGTGTTGACCACGAGCCGGCCGGAGCGGTCGAAGTACGCGCCGTCAACGGAGACGCCGCGGTCGCGCAGGTCGGCCAGCGTGCCGGCCTGGGCCTTCTCACGGTCGAGCCGGTCGGCGGCCTGGGCGGGCGAGGTGCCCAGTTCGGCGGCCAGGGCGGAGAGCATCGCCGGGTCGTAGTCCGGCGCTGCGGAGGCGGTGGGGGTCAGCAGGGCAGCCCCGACCGCGACGCCCACGAGGGCGCCGAGAGTGCGGATCTTCATTTTGTCAGCTTTCATCGCAGGGTTCGACAAAACTGGCACTGGTAATGCGCGGAAATCACCCCGGAATGACGCGGTGACATTCCTGTGGCGACGGACCGGCGTTTTCACCGGGCCGGCGCAACGTTAACCCGGCCAAACCGTCTGCGCACACCTACGAAAGTAGGCGGATGACTGCCGACCGTGATCGGGTGCGCGCCGTCCGTGCCTGGTCCGGCCCCGGCGGACCCCGCCGAGCCCGCGGGCGAGCGGTCACCGCGAGGGGCTGGGAGGTCTGTCGGACGGCGGGCGGCGTGACCCGATCGGACGTGACGGGCTCCCCCGTCGAGCCGACGGTCGTCTGGTACGGCCGACGGGGGCGCGGAAACCGGGATTCGATTAAGCGGTTCAGGACCGTGAACACGGAGTGCGGCGGAAGTGGGGCTTGCAGGCGGCGAAAGGGTTGCGTTAACGTGCCGTTCCGGGAGCGCTCCCAGGCTGTTCACCTGCATGAACTCAAGATTTTCTGCTCGCAAGGAGGCGTGCGTGAGTTCACAAGAGGAAAAACGTTCCCGCCGGGTCGTGCGAATGGTCGCGGGGGTCGCGGCGGCGGTGCTGCCGGCGGCACTGGTGCTCGTGGGGGGCGCCAGTGCCGGGGCGGCGACCGGGTGCCGCGTGGACTACAAGGTCACCAACCAGTGGCAGGGCGGCTTCGGCGCGGAGGTCGTGGTGACCAACCTCGGCGACCGGCTCGACGGCTGGGCGCTGAAGTGGGACTTCACCGCCGGGCAGCGGGTCGAGCAGGGGTGGAACGGGACGTTCGGCCAGTCCGGGAGCACGGTGACGGTCACCAACGCGTCGTGGAACGCGTCCCTGGCGACCGGCGCGACCGCGGCGCTCGGGTTCAACGGCACGTGGACCGGCGGCAACCCGGCCCCGACGTCGTTCACGCTCAACGGCGTGTCGTGCACCGGCGGCACCACGACCACCACCACCACGACCACCACGACGACCACCACGACGAACAACCCCGCGCCGCCCACGGGCCTGGTCGGCTGGGCCACGCAGAACGGCGGCACCACCGGCGGCGGGTCGGCGGCGGCCGTGTCGGTGAACTCGGCGTCCGGGCTGGCCACGGCCGCGGCGGGCACGGGCGCGGCGGTGATCCGGGTGACCGGGTCGTTCTCGTGCTCGGGCATGATCCGGGTCGGGTCGAACAAGACCATCCTGGGCGCGTCCGGGGCGACGATCAGCGGGTGCGGTCTGACGTTGAGCGGGTCGAAGAACGTCATCATCCGGAACCTGACCTTCACCGGGTGGGACGATGACGCGATCAACGTCGAGTCGGCGTCCACGAACGTGTGGATCGACCACAACACGTTCAGCAACGGCTACGACGGGGCCGTGGACATCAAGCGGGCGTCGGACTTCATCACGGTGTCGTGGAACCGGACGTTCAACCACGGCAAGACGATGCTGCTGGGCCACAGCGACGGCAACGGTTCCCAGGACCGCGGGCACCTGCGGGTGACCTACCACCACAACCACTTCGACGGGTCGGGCACGCGCCACCCGCGGGTGCGGTTCGGCAACCCGGTGCACGTGTTCAACAACTACTACCGGGACAACGAGTACGGCGTCGCGTCCACTTGCGACGGTGGTGTCCTGGTGGAGGGCAACTACTTCGAGAACGTGGACGAGCCGACGCTGGTCGGCTACGCCGGTTCGCCGGCGGGCACGCTGGTGCAGCGCGGCAACCACTTCGTCGGCTCCGGCACGCCGCAGTCGGCGGGGTCGGTGGCGGCGATCCCGTACTCGTACACGCTGGACAACGCGGTGGACGTGAAGTCGATCGTGACGGCCGGGGCGGGCGCGGGCAAGATCAGCGTCTAGCGGACAGGACCAGCGTCCAGCAGGTGCGGCCCGGCGGCGCGCGTCACCGCCGGGCCGCACCCCGATCACCCGGCCAGGGCCCCGAAGAACTCGCGGACGTCCTCGACCAGCAGGTCCGGCGTCTCCAGCGCGGGGAAGTGACCGCCCCGGTAGAACTCCGACCAGTGCGTGACGTGGTGGGCCTTCTCCGCGAAGCGGCGGATGGCGTAGTCCCCGGTGGGGAACACGGCCACGCCGGTCGGCACGGTCGAGGGCGGTTTCGGGGCCCACATCGCCGGGTCGTTGAAGCGTTCGAAGTAGGAGTTGGCCACGCTGCGCGCGGTGTCGGTGAACCAGTAGACGCTGACGGTGGCGAGCAGCCGGTCGATGGCCACGGCGTCCTCGGGCAGCTCCTTCGCCGCGTCGGTCCACTCCTTGTACTTCTCCACGATCCAGGCGAGCTGGCCCACCGGGGAGTCGGCGAGGGCGTGGGCCAGCGTCTGCGGCCGGGTGCCCTGCAACTTCATGTACGCGGACAGGTGGTCCTGGAAGTTGTTCATCGCCTTGAGCCGCAGCTGCTCGTCCTCGGTCAGCGCCGCGATGTCGGCCGGGTCGCCGGTGGGGAAGGTGACCAGGGCGTTGGCGTGCACGCCGATGACGTGCTCGGCGGCGACGCGGCCCAGCGCCGTGGCGATGAAGGCTCCGACGTCGCCGCCCTGCACGCCGTAGCGGTCGTAGCCCAGGCGGGCCATGAGGGTGGCGAAGGCGGCGGCGACGCGGGTGTCGGTCCAGCCCGCGGCGGTGGTCGGGCCGGAGAAGCCGAACCCGGGGATCGACGGGATGACCAGGTGGAAGGGGGTGTCCCCGGTGGTCAGCGGTTCGATCACGTCGAGGAAGTCCACGACCGAGCCGGGCCAGCCGTGGACGAGCAGCAGCGGTGTGGCGTCGGGGTGTGCCGAGCGCACGTGCAGGAAGTGGACGTTCTGCCCGTCGATCTCGGTGGTGTGCTGCGGGTACCGGTTGATCTCGGCTTCGGCGGCCCGCCAGTCGAACCCGTCGGCCCAGCGGGCCGCGAGCCGCTTGAGGTAGCTCGTCGGGACGCCGCGCTCCCAGCCGACGCCGGGCAGCTCGTCGGTCCACCGGGTGCGGGCGAGCCGCGCCCGCAGGTCGTCCAGGTCGGCCTGGGGGATCTCGACGCGGTAGGGCCTGATCTCGTTCATGGTGACGATCGTGCAGGTAAAGGGGTTTGTCGCGGATCATGAGATCTCGTTATCTTCGCCTGTGAGCCTCTTCAGGAGCAGTGGCACGTTCGTCGGTCGCGGGGCCGAGCTCGCCGCGCTGCGCGCCGCCCACCAGGCCGGTGCGCGCATGGTGCTGATCACCGGTGACGCCGGGATCGGCAAGTCCCGGCTGGTGCGCGAGTTCACCGACCGGCTCGGGCCGGGCCCGCGCGTGCTGACCGGCCGCTGCCTGGAGTTCGGCAACGACGGGCTGCCGTTCGCGCCGTTCCGGGCGCCGCTGCGGAGCCTGTCGATCCCCTCCCCCGACGACTGGGGCGCGGTGCTGCTCGCCCTGGAGGGCGCCGCCGACGACCGGCCGCTGGTGCTGGTCCTGGAGGACCTGCACTGGGCCGACGCCTCCAGCCTGCGCCTGCTCACCTTCCTCGTGGCCAACCTCGCCCACGACGACGTGTTCCTCATCGGCACCTACCGGGCGGCCTCCGGTCCGCTCCGGCGGCTGGTCGCCGAACTGGTCCGCTCCCCCGCGGTGGAGCTGGTCACGCCCGCGCCGCTGAGCAGGCACGAGACCGGCCGTCAGCTCGCCGCGCTGCTGGGGCGGGAGCCGGAGCCGACCCTGGTCACGCGGGTGTTCCGGGCCAGCGGCGGCAACCCGCTGTTCGTGGCGGCGCTCGGTGAGCACCCCGAGGACACCCCGGCCGAGCTGCGGGAGCTGCTGCTGGCGGGGCTGCCCCCGCTGGCCGACGACGAGGCCCGGGTGCTGGCGCTGGCCTCGGTCGCCGGCACGGGGGTGGACCACGACGTCCTGGCGCTGGTCAGCGACCTGCCCGAACCGGACCTGCACCGGGCGCTGCGCCGACTGGTGGACCAGCACGTCCTGCTGGCCGACGGCGCCGGGTACGCGTTCCGGCACGCCCTGGTCCGCGAGGCCGTCTACCAGCGGCTGCTGCCGGTCGAGCGCACCGGTCTGCACGCGCGCTTCGTGACGGCGCTGTCGGGCAGGCCCGACCACGTCGCCCGGGTCGCGGCGCACGCGGACGCGGCCGGCGACCGCACCCGCGCCCTGCGCGCCGCGTGGGAGGCGGCCGGCCGGACCGGCGCGGCCCCGGAGCGGCTGCACCTGCTGGAGCGGGTCCTCCAACTGTGGGACGAGGTGGACGACACCGCCGGCATCGACCGGCTCGCCGTCCTGGACCAGGCGGTGGAGGCGTGCCTCGCGCTCAACGCGGTCCCCCGCGGCCTGCGCTGGTCGGCCGAGGCGCTGGCCGAAGCGCCGGACCCGCGGCGCTACTACCGGCGGGCGCGGCTGAAGGACATGGGCTCGGGCGGCGGTACCGACGACCTGCGCACCGCGCTGGACCTGCTGCCGGAGCCGACGCCGCTGCGCGGCGAGGTCCTGGCCCTGCTGGCGCTCGACCTCGTCTTCGCGGGCGACCCCGCGCAGGGCGAACGCCACGCCCGCGCCGCCCTGGACCTGGCCACGCGGCTGGACCTCCCGCCGCTGGCCGCCCGCGCCCACGCCTACCTGGGCCTAGCCCGCGCCGCCGAGCCGGCGACGGCCTTCGAGCACTTCGCCGCCGCCCGCGCCGCCGCCGACGCCTCGACCACGATCACCGTGGCCACGTGGGAGTCGGCCCTGCACGTGGCCGTGGGCGCGTACGCCGAGGCGATCGAGGTGATCCGGCTCGGTCTGCGGCAAGCGCAGGAGAGCTTCCAGTACGCCACGAGCGCCCCGGTCCTGGTCGTGAAGTGGGTGCAGGCGCTGACCGCGCTCGGCCGCCGGTCGGAGGCGCTCGACCTGGTCGAGGAGATGCTCGGCGAGCCCGACCTCCCCCGGTTGAGCCACGCCGCCCTGCTGATCGGGCGGGGCGAGGTCCTGCTGGCGCGGGGCGACCGGGGCGACGCCCGCGCCGCCGCCGACCACGCCGGGCGGCTGCTCGGCGACGAACCGTGGACCAGGCCCTACCGGATCAGGCTGGCGACGCTGCTCGTCCGCCTCGACCCCGGCGCGGCGGCGGACCGCTACGCCGCGGCGGCCGACGACCTCGCCGCCCACCCCCACGAGGCGTGGGCCCTGGTCGCCGCGGCCAGGCCCGCGCGGCTGCCGGACCTGCCGGTCGTCGGGCCGGTGGACGAGGCCTACCGCGCCCAGGCCCGCGGCGACCGGGCGACGGCCACGCGCATCTGGCGCACGCTGGACAACCGGCACGAGCTGGCGCTCATCGGGGAGGACGCGCCGCGGCCGACACCGGCCCGGTCGCCGCTCGCGGGCCTGACCGCTCGGGAGTCGCAGGTCCTGGCGCTGGTCGCCGAGGGCAAGAGCAACCGCCGGATCGCGGCCGACCTGGTCATCAGCACCAACACCGCGGGCGTGCACGTGTCCCGGATCCTGGCGAAGCTGGGCGCGACCACCCGCACCGAGGCGGCGCGACGGTTCCTCGACGCCGTGTCGGCCGACCCGGTCAGCTCACGGTGAAGGGGCGGGTGGCGCCGGTGAACGGGGTGATCGCGCCGGTCCAGCCGCTCTTCCAGTCGCCGTGGTGGACCAGCCGGTAGGTGCCGGGTGGGGTGTCGCCGGGGATGGTCCAGGTGATGGTCGCTTCCGAGTTCGCGATGCCCTGGCGCCGCCAGCGGTAGCGGGTGGTCCAGTCGCCGTCGTCGGCCACCCTGGTCCAGGTGCCCCCGACCAGGCGTTGGACCTCCAGGAAGGTGCCGTTGCGGCGCAGGTTGTTCTTGGGGTGGCCGGTGACGAACACCGCCGTGGCGGTCTGGCCGCGGGTGTGGGCGGGGGCGGGTTCGGTCAGGACCTGGCCGAAGGTGTGCCAGGGGGCCTTGTCGTCGAAGACCACGCCGGTTTGCAGGTTCAGGTCGGTGAACGGCGGCTTGCCGGGGGTCGGGCCGGGCGTCAGGGGTGTGCCGGAGCGCAGGGACGCGGCCAGCTTGCCGAACTCCTGCTGGTACGCGGGTGTGGTGTTGCGGCCGAACAGGGTCGATCCGCCCTCGTACTGCTGGAGGTCGTACTCCTCGGGCGTGGTGACGTACTGGCTGTAGTCGTTGGCGTAGCCCTGGATCAGGACGTGCTCCAGGGGGACGCCCAGTTCGGCCGCCACCGAGCGGCGGATGCGCAGGCCGGCGACGATGGTCACCTCGCCGGGCACGGCCACCAGGTGCAGTTGGCCGATCTTGACGATCTGCAACGGCAGGACGTCCGGCGTGGCCTGCACCAGACCGGTCGGCACGAGCGAGGCCTTGGGGTACTGGCAGTCCTTGAGCCACTGCGGCACTTCGACGTTCAAGGGTTCGAGCAGGGCCTTGATGGGGCTCTGCATGCCCTCGGTGAAGCCGGGGATGGCCGGGCCGTCCTCGGTGCTGCCCGCGATGGTGGACGCGCCGACCACGCCGGAGCACGTCCGGCCGGTGCGGCCGTCGGTGGTGTAGCGGCCCTCGACGGTGACCGCGCCCATGTCCACGAAGCGCATCCGGTGGTCGATGCCGCCGGTCACCGGGGTCTGCGGTCCGGAGTAGACGCGTTGCGCGGCGCGGTTCTGGCGTTCGCCGATGACGCGGGTGTTCTCCACCTCGTCCTCGGTCGGGCCGGAGCCGGGGCGCAGGTTGAGGTTGGGTGACATGTCGCCGGCGTTGGTGTTGGGGAACGCGGCGACGAAACCGGGGCGGTCGTCGAGGTAGCGGACGCCGGTGTCGTCGTGCTCCCACTGGTAGGCCGCGTAACCCTTGTTGTCCGGGCTGATCAGCGTGTTGGCGTTGGTCATCGACGTGTTGTGGGTGGCGAACCACGAGATCGCGCCGACGTCGGTGCCGCCCTGGCGCAGCCGCAGCACGGTCATCGCCGGGTCGATGGCGTTCGGGAAGTGCCCCTTGTCGGGGTTGCGCTCGAACGCGACCCGCGAGCGGTTGACGCTGGCGTCGGTCAGCTCGCCGGTGTTGAGGGACAACGACCCGGGCTTGAGGTCTTCGTGCGCCTCGACCACGGACTCCACGATGCCGTCGGTGACGGCGGCCAGGGTCTGGGGCTGCATGCCGAGGATGGACAGGTTGTAGGCGAGGTTGTGCGAGTAGCCGCCGGGCCCGGCGTGGGTGTGGGTGGCGGAGAGCAGGACGTTCTCGCGCGTGTAGAGGGTGCCGTAGCGGGCCTGGAGCTTGGCCAGCACGTTCTCCTGGACCGCGCGGAAGATCATGGCGAGGTCGGCGTTGACGTAGACGACGCGCCTGGTGGACGACCGGTCGACCACGACGAAGGCGCGGGAGCGTTGGCGCTGGTGGATGCCGGTGGTCTTCTGGTCGAACTTGGAGTAGCCCATCATGCCGTTCTCGGCGGCGGGCCCGGTGACGTCGGAGATGCCGCGCCCGACGAGGTACGGCTCGGCCGTGGCCTGCGCGGCGGGCAGACCGGAGAGCACCAGCACGCCCGCCAGGCAGGCGAGCACGGACGTGACGGTCGACCTCATGCGCCGCTCCCGAGTACGCGAATCGGATTCACCTTTACCGGACGGTAGGTGATCGGAGCCACACCCGGCAACCCCCGGCGGTCGGCTGTCCGGACGCGGTGGGGTGGGGGCGGGCGGTGGCGGGCGGGGCGTGGTTCGTTCGGCGGTGCGGGTCGGTGGGCGGGTGGTTCGTTCGGCGGTGGGGGTCGGCGGGCTGTGCGGGTGGGGGTTTCGGGTTAGGTTCGGCGCATGGGCCAGTCGCCTGCCGTCGAGTTGGAGGTCGGGGACCGCACGGTGCGGATCTCCAACCCCGAGCGCGTGTACTTCCCCGCCCGCGGCGAGACCAAGCTCGACCTGGCCCGCTACTACCTCTCCGTCGGGGACGGGATCGTGCGGGCGTTGCGGGAGCGGCCCTGCATGCTGCACCGGTTCCCGTCCGGGGTGAGCGGCGAGAAGGTGCACCAGAAGCGGTTGCCGTCGGGGGCTCCGCCGTGGGTCCGGACGGTCCGGGTGCACTTCCCCCGGTACGACCGGCACGCCGACGAGCTGTGCGTGACCGACGTGGCGGACGTGGTGTGGGCCGTGCAGATGTCCACCGTCGAGTTCCACCCGTGGAACTCCCGCCGCGCCGACACCGAGAAGCCCGACGAGTGGCGCATCGACCTCGACCCCATGCCGGACTGCCCGTTCTCCCGCGTCCGACGGGTCGCGCACGTCGCCCACGAAGTGCTCGACGAACTCGGCGCGGTCGGGTGGCCCAAGACCTCCGGCGGGCGCGGCCTGCACGTCTACGTGCGGATCAAGCCCGAGTGGGGGTTCTCCGACGTGCGGCGGGCCGCGCTGGCGTTCGCGCGCGAGGTCGAGCGGCGGGCCCCCGACGACGTGACCACGACGTGGTGGCGGCGGGACCGGGACCCGAAGGAACTGTTCATCGACTACAACCAGAACGCCCGCGACCACACGATCGCCGCGGCCTACTCGGTGCGCGGCAACCCCGAGGCGACGGTGTCCACCCCGATCCGCTGGGACGAGATCGACGACGTGGACCCGCGCGACCTCACCATCGCCACCGTCCCCGCCCGCTTCGCCGAGCTGGGCGACCTGCACGCGGGCATCGACGACGCGGTGTTCTCGTTGGAGCCGCTGCTGGAGTGGGCCGACCGCGACGGCGACGAGCCACCCGAAGAGACGTGAACCGCTCTCGGGTTACTCCGGATGCGCGGCGAATCCCTCGTCTGGACCGCACCTCGGGCCGGCGGGGTCGGAGGAGACTGCGGACATGAGCGATTCAGCCATCGCGCCGCCGGACCTGTTCACCCCCGACCTGATCGCCGACCCGCACCCCGTCCTGCACCAACTCCGCACGCACAGCCCGGTGCTGTGGGCCGAGCCCCTCCACGGCTACCTGCTGACCCGCCACGCCGACATCGTCGCCGCCCTCAAGGACCGCAGGCTGGTCCCCGCCAACATGGGACAGGGCCTGGACCGGCTGAGCCAGGAAGAACGCGACGAGCTGGCCCCGGTCTGGCAGTCCGTGCAGCTGTGGATGGGCCACACCAACGAGACCGACCACCTCCGCTTCCAACAGCTCCTCAAGCGCTACTTCACCCCCTCGACGGTGAACAAGCTGCGCCCCCGCGTCCGCGAGCTGGCCGGGGAACTCATCGCCGCGGTCAAGGACCAGGGCGGCATGGACGTCGTCCGCGACCTCGCCTACCCGTTGCCCGCCAACGTGATCGCCGAGATGCTGGGCATGCCCACCGACGAGCGCGAGCGGCTCCAGGCGTGGTCCAAGGACATCCTCGCCCTGTTCGCCCCCGCCGACATGGCCGCGCTGCGCCGGTGCCAGCGCAGCGTCCTGGAGATGCAGGACTACGTCCGCGGCCTGGTGGCGGCCCGCCGCGCCGACCCGCGCGACGACCTGATCAGCATGTTCGTCGCCGCCGAGGCCGAGGGCGTGGTCAACGAGGACGAGATCGTCGCCAACTGCGTGCTGCTGCTGTTCGCGGGCCACGAGACCACCGCGAACCTCATCGCCAACGGCCTGGTGCTGCTGTTCGAGAACCCCGACCAGTTCGAGCTGCTCAAGAGCAAGCCCGAGCTGATGGCGAGCGCGGTCGAGGAGATGCTGCGCTGCGACGGCCCGGCCAGCGTGATCATCCGGGTCACCGCCGAACCCGTCGAGTTCTCCGGCCAGGAGATCCCCGCGGGCAAGAACGTCTACCTGGCGATGCTGGCCGGCAACCGCGACCCGGAGGTGTTCGCCGACCCGGACAGGTTCGACATCACGCGCACCCCCAACCGGCACACGGCGTTCGGCCTGGGCTCGTTCTACTGCCTGGGCGCGGCGCTGGCCCGGATGGAGGCCGACGTGTGCTTCACGGTGCTGCGCGAACAGCTCCCGGACCTGCGCCCGGCCTACGACAAGGTGGACTGGGTGGCCACCCAGGTCGCCTCGCGCCGCCTGGCGTCGCTGCGCGTGGCGTTCTGACCCGCTCGGCGCGGCTCCTCCCACGGCGGGGAGCCGCGCCGAGTTGATCACCCGGCCAGGTGAACCGGCTCAAGCGGGCCGGTCGGTCCGCCGATGCACGTCCTTGCCACACCCACTGGGCGAGGAGTGTTTCGGATGGCTTTGCGCGAACGGGTTGCCGAGGTCGTGGACGGCCGGCGCTGCCAGCAGGTGGTCATCGCGGTGATCGTGGTCAACGCGATCGCGCTGGGATGTGAGACCTCGCCGTCGCTGGTGGCCTCCTACGGCGGGCTGTTGACCTCGATCGACCACGTGGCGCTGGCGATCTTCGTCGTGGAGCTGGCGGCGCGGCTCTACGCGCACCGGGCGCGGTTCTTCCGGGACCCGTGGAACTGCTTCGACTTCGTCGTGGTCGGGGTGTCGTTGCTGCCGGCGGCGGGGCCGTTGTCGGTGGTGCGGTCGTTGCGGATCCTGCGGGCGCTGCGGCTGGTGTCGATGGTGCCCAGCATGCGGCGGGTGGTCAGCGCGCTGGTGCGGTCGGTGCCGGGGTTGCTGTCGTTGACCGGGTTGCTGCTGCTGTTGCTGTACGTGGGCGCGGTGATCGCGCACAACCTGTTCACCGCGAGCGGGGACCCCCGGTTCGCCGACCTCGGGTCCACCCTGCTCACGCTGTTCCAGATCACCACCGGCGACGGGTGGTCGGACATGATGCGGGACCTGATGGTCGCCCAGCCGCTGGCGTGGATCTTCTTCGTCGGCTACCTGCTGGTGGGGACGTTCACCATGCTGAACCTGTTCATCGCGGTGGTGTGCAGCGCGATGGAGTCCGACGCGGACTCGCCCGACCAGCAGGTGCTCAAGGAGGTCCAGGCGTTGCGGGAGGAGGTCCGGCGGCTGTCGGTGGTGCGGCTGCCCGACCACGTCAGCCGCAACTGACCCCGTTTGCCGGGCGGTTGCCGGTTCGGCAAGATGACAGCGGTGGACGACTTCGACGACGTGCTCAAGGCGGTCGGGCCGCGGCTGCGGGCGATCCGCAAGCAGCGCGAGGTGACGCTGGCCGACCTGTCCGCCCAGACCGGCATCTCCGAGAGCACGCTGTCGCGGCTGGAGAGCGGGCAGCGGCGGGCCAACCTGGAACTGCTGCTGCCGCTGGCCCGCGCCCACGGCGTGCCGCTGGACGAGCTGGTCGGCGCGCCCGACACCGGCGACCCGCGGGTGCACCTCAAGCCGGTGCGCCGCGGCGGGCGGACGATCATCCCGCTGACCCGGCGGGCGGGCGGGCTCCAGGCGTTCAAGATGATCATCCCGGGGGTGCGGTCGCACGTCGAGCCGGAGTTGCGCGTGCACGAGGGCTACGAGTGGATGTACGTGCTGGACGGCAAGCTCCGGCTCTACCTGGGCGAGCAGGACCTGGTGCTCAAGCCGGGCGAGGCGGCGGAGTTCGACACGCACGTGCCGCACTTCTTCGACGCCGCCGACCGCAACCCGGTGGAGTTGCTGACCCTGTTCGGCCAGCAGGGCGAGCGGGCCCACCTGCGCGCCCGCTCGCGCTGAGTCGCGCTGGTCGGGTTGTCGGACGCCGGCTCAGCGGAGGCGGCGGACGCGGACGACGTTGTCGGTGCGGGTGCCGGGCACGCCGTCGGGGCTGTTGTGCTCGCGCTCGACCACGTCGTCGGTCTCGACCACCCAGTCCTGGTCCAGGTCGAGGGCGGCCAGGACGTCGGCGGTGGTCGGGAAGCGGTGGTCCTGGTGCGGGTGGTCGTGCTGCCAGGTCGGCCACCCGGCGTGCCCGCCGACGACCAGCACCCCGCCGGGGGCGACGGCGTCCTTGGCGCGCTTGAGCACGGTGTCGCGCTCGCCGTCGCGTTCGACGGGCGAGTGCAGGAACTGGGCGGAGACCAGGTCGAACTCGCCCGCGGGGAAGGTCTCGGCCAGGTCGTGGCGTTCGAAGGCGATCTCGACCCCGGCCTGCTCGGCGCGGGCGGCGGCCCGGGCCAGGGCGGTGGCGGAGATGTCCACGCCGGTGACCCGCCAGCCGCGCTGGGCGAGCCAGATGGCGTCCCCGCCCTCGGCGCACCCGAGGTCGAGCGCGGTGCCGGGCTCCAGATCCCGCACTTCACGCTCCAACAGCGGGTTCACCTTGCCGCTCCACACCTGGTCGCGGTCGAGGTAGAAGGTCTCCCAGAACTCTTCGGCAGTCGTCATGGCCGCACTGTGCACCGGGGCCGCGCCGGCGTGCCACATTTCTTGCCGATCCGGCAACCGGTGTCAGGGGCGCGGGGTGCGGACGGCGACTTTCGCGACGTCCTTCAATAGGTCCGCGCTGGGTTCGCCCTGCACCGGTTCCGACTCGGCGACCACGACGGTCGTGTCCAGTTGTTGCGAGTCGTAGTGGTGGGCGGTGAAGGTGATGGGGTCGAGTTGGAGCAGGGACGGGGACAGCGGGGTGATGTCGCCGGTGCCGTGGATGTCCTCCACGCGTTTCCACTCCGCCGCCACCTCGGGGCGTTCGAACTGCACCCACGCCACGGACACCGCGATCAGCGTCCCCCGGTCGTCGCGGACGGTCATCAGCAGCCGGGTCAGGGAGACGCACGGGGTGGCGGTCAGCAGGTCGCGGACCTGGCCGAAGGAGTGGGACACGCAGTCGGAGTCGTCCTGGGTGGCCCGGTCGACCACCTCCAGGCCCAGTGCCTGCCACGGTTCGTCGTCGGGTGCGGACAGGCCGCCGGCACCGGCCGCCACCACGCCCGCCAGCGCCGCCGCGGCCACCACGCCACCGGATCCCACGTCCGCTCACCCCCTCTCCGCGTGGAAAAACGGTAACCCACGAGTTGCCCGCGCCGACCCGATCACAAACCGACTCACGAACCCGGGGTCACGAACCGATCAACCGCACCACGTCCTCCGCGCACCCCCAGGACAGCGTGACCCCGGACCCGCCGTGGCCGTAGCACGACACGACCGCCTTGCCGTCACGCTCGACCCGGTCCACCCGCACGGCGGACCGCGCCGGCCGCAACCCGACCGCCCGCGACACCACGGGCGCGTCCCGCAGTTCCGGCACCAGGGCCCGGACCCGGTCGAGGATGGCGTGTTCGACCTCCGGGGACGGGGTGAGGTCGGTGGCCCCCTCGTCGGCGGTGCCGCCGCACACCACGTGGTCGCCGCGCGGGATCACGTAGGTCAGGCCGGCGGGGTTGTCGTCGTCGATGAGCCACCGGTGCAGGCCCGGGTTGGCCAGCCGGACCACCTGGCCGCGCACGGGGACCAGGTCGTCGTCGCCGAGCAGCGTTCCGGAGCGCAGGCCGGCGGCCACGACGACGGTGGGCTGGGGCAGAACACCGAGGTCGTCGATCTCGGCCTGCCGGAACGTCACCCCGGCCGTCGTGCACTGCCGGACCAGCCACGGCAGGTAGGTGGGCATCGACGCGACGGGCAGTGAGCACTCGACGCCGGACAAGACGCCGTCGGGCAGCGAAGTCGCGGGGCGGTGGTCGGGGACGGCCGCGGTCCAGGACAGGTCGGGGTCGGGGGTGCGGTGCAGGACCACGCCGGGACGCCGGTGCACGCCGCTGGACGGGTCGTGCGCGAGTTCCGCGAAGCGGCGCAACGAGACCCGGCCCCAGCGCAACACCGCGTCGGCCGGCGCGGCCCGGTAGGGGAACCACAGCCCGCCCGCCACCGCCGACACGGTGTCCCGCGGCGGGGCCGCCGCCACCACCTCGACCCGGTGCCCCTCCCCCGCGAGCCGCAGCGCGCAGGTCAGGCCGATCACCCCGCCGCCGACCACCGCGATCTCACCCATACCGCCCGTCCTACCAGAGGTTCCGCCGATCGTCGGGTTGTGGCCCGTTCGAACCGACTGCTTCCATGGGGTTTCCGATAGATCACTTCTGGCGGCGCAAACCGGCGGCACCCCCGCCGGGGGCCAGTGAGCGAGAACCCCGGAGGTTCGTTGCGCTGCCCAGGACGCCCCCGTCCAGGACATCCCGTCCGGACACGCCTGCGCGCGGCCGGCTCGCGCGGCCCTGTCACCGCCCTGCCGACGGACCTCGCCAGGAACACGACTCCGGCGGGACGGCCCTGCGGACCCGGCCCGTCGGGATTGGAGTGGCGAAGATGACCCATCGGATCAAGCGGCTGCTCGCCGTCGCGGCGGCGGCACTGCTGGCCCTGCCCCTGACCAGCGCCCTGCCCCTGACCAGCGCCGTGGCGCAGGCGGCGGAGGTGTGCGCGGTGAAGTCCCGGCCCACCGGCAAGGTGTTGCAGGGCTACTGGGAGAACTGGGACGGCGCGAAGAACGGCGTGCACCCGCCGCTGGGCTGGATCCCCATCACCGACAGCCGGATCGCGGCCAACGGCTACAACGTGATCAACGCGGCGTTCCCGGTGATCCGCTCCGACGGCACGGTGCTGTGGGAGGACGGCATGGACGTGGACGTGAAGGTCGCGACGCCGGCGGAGATGTGCGCGGCGAAGGCGGCCGGCGCGACGATCCTGATGTCGATCGGCGGCGCGGCGGCGGGCATCGACCTGTCCTCGGCGGCGGTGGCGGACCGGTTCGTCACCACGATCGTGCCGATCCTGCAGCGCTACAACTTCGACGGCATCGACGTCGACATCGAGACCGGCCTGGTGGGCACCGGCAACATCAACACGCTCTCGCCCTCGCAGGCCAACCTGATCCGGATCATCGACGGGGTGCTGGCGCGGATGCCGGCGAACTTCGGCCTGACCATGGCCCCGGAGACGGCGTACGTGACCGGCGGCAGCGTGGTGTACGGGTCGATCTGGGGCGCCTACCTGCCGATCATCAAGAAGTACGCGGACAACGGCCGCCTGTGGTGGCTGAACATGCAGTACTACAACGGTTCCATGTACGGCTGCTCGGGCGACTCGTACCAGGCGGGCACCGTGCAGGGCTTCACCGCGCAGACCAACTGCCTGAACAAGGGCCTGGTCGTGCAGGGCACCACGATCCGGGTGCCGTTTGACAAGCAGGCGCCGGGGCTGCCGGCGCAGCCCGGCGCGGGCGGCGGGTACATGTCCACCGGGTCGGTGGCGCAGGCCTGGAACACCTACAACGGGCAACTCAAGGGGCTGATGACCTGGTCGATCAACTGGGACGGGTCCAAGGGCTGGTCGTTCGGGCGCAACGTGAAGTCGTTGCAGGGCAGGTGATCGGCTGACCGGCGCACGGCGTTGCGCCGGTCAGGGCCGTTAGGGCGGTTCCGGGGCGCGGGTACCTCACGAGCAGGAGTCCTTGGAGGTGCCCGTGTCCCGGTATGCCGTGTTGGCGTTGCTGTTGGTGTCCGGGTGCGCGTTCGCGCCCGGTGCGAGCACACCGATCGACAAGGTGCCGGAGGGCACGGTGGACACCGCGACCGCGCGGGTGCAGCTGGGCGCGTTGGCGGTGGCCGAACCCGGCGGCATGGACGGGTACGTGCGCGACTGCGACAACGGGGCGGCGTGCGTGTTCGGCCGGCCGTGGTCCGATGTGGACGGTGACGGGTGCGACCAGCGCAGCCAGGTGTTGGCGCGGGACATGGTGGGTGTGGTGCGCAAAGAGGGGCGGTGCGCGGTGAAGGAGGGGACGCTGCACGACCCCTACACCGGGCAGACCGTGACCAGCGTGTCCAAGGTGCAGATCGACCACGTGGTGCCGTTGGCGGAGATGTGGCGCAGCGGCGCGTCGGGGTGGCCGCCGGAGCGGCGCGTGCAGGCGGCCAACGACCTGCGCAACCTGGTCGCCACGCAGGGGAAGGTGAACCAGGACAAGGGTGATCGCACGCCGGACGAGTGGCTGCCGCCCAACGCCGGGTACGCCTGCCCGTACGCGCGGATCTACATCGGGGTGAAGGCGGCGTACGGGTTGAGCGTGCGCGCCGCCGAGCGGGCGGCGCTGGAGCGCGTGTTGGCGGGCTGCCCGTAGCCTTTTTGACAGTTGTCAGGGCTGAAGATCCGTGCACGCACGGCCAAACGGCGTACACATTGGCACAACCACGCCCCGGTTGTTGTGCCTAGGCTCGACGCACCGACCAACCCCTGCCTTGGTCAGGAGGCGCAGCCATGACCATCCACCGCACCCTGCTGATCGGCGGCGACGAAGTCCCCGCCGCGTCCGGCCGCACCGTCGACGACACCTCCCCCTACACCGGGGAGGTCTACGCGACGGTCTCGGCGGCCGGGCCCGAGGACGTGGCGGCGGCCGTGGCCGCGGCGGACCGTGCGTTCCCCGCGTGGGCTGCGCTGGGGCCGTTCGCGCGGCGGCGGATCCTGTTGGACGCCGCGGACCTGCTGGAGCAGCGGGCCGACGTGGCGGTGGAGCTGATGGCCTCGGAGGTGGGCGGGACGCAGCGGTGGGCGCGGTTCAACGTGTTCCTGGCGGCGAACGTCCTGCGGGAGGCGGCGGCGTCGGTGACCGCGCCGCTGGGTGACGTGCTCAGCGCCGAGGAGCCGGGGGCGTTGGGGCTCGCGGTGCGCGAGCCGGTGGGGGTGGTGGCGGCGTTCGCGCCGTGGAACGCGCCGCTGATCCTGGGGACGCGGGCGTTCGCGGCGCCGGTGGCGGCGGGCAACACCGTGGTGCTCAAGCCGAGCGAGGAAGCGCCGTTGGCGTCGGGGTTGTTCCTGGCGGACGTGCTGCGCGACGCGGGCCTGCCGCCCGGGGTGCTCAACGTGGTGACCAACGCGCCGGAGGACGCGGCGGCGGTCGGCGAGGCGTTGATCCGCGACCCGCGGGTGCGGGTGGTCAACTTCACCGGGTCCACCGGGGTGGGGCGGGTCGTCGGCACGTTGGCCGCTTCCTGCCTGAAACCGGCGGTGCTGGAGCTGGGCGGGAAGAACGCGATCATCGTGCTGGACGACGCGGACCTGTCGCACGCGGTGGACGCGGCGGTGTTCGGGGTGTTCATGAACTCCGGGCAGATCTGCATGTCCGGGGACCGGGTGCTGGTGCACTCGTCGCTGGCGGCGGAGTTCACGTCGCGGTTCGTGGAGCGGGTGGCCGCGCTGCCCCACGGTGATCCGCGGGAGCCGGAGACGGTGATCGGGCCGTTGGTGAACGCGGCGGCGGCGTCGCGGGTCGCGGCGCTGGTGGCGGACGCGCGGACCAAGGGCGCGTCGGTGCTGGTCGGCGGTGGCGAGCCGGAGGGGGCGGTGCACCCGGCGACGGTGTTGACCGGGGTGACGCCGGCGATGGAGGTCTACGCCGGGGAGGCGTTCGGGCCGGTGTGCGCGGTGGAGGCGTTCTCCTCCGACGACGAGGCGGTGGCGCTGGCCAACGCCACCGAGCACGGGTTGACCTGCGGGATCTTGACGGAGAACGGGACGCGCGGGTTGGTGTTGGCGCGGCGGGTGCGCACGGGGATCGTGCACGTCAACGACCAGTCGGTGGGCGACGAGCCGCAGGCGCCGTTCGGCGGGGTGGGCGCGAGCGGGTACGGGCGGTTCGGCGGGCGGTGGGGCGTGGAGGCGTTCACCACGACGCGGTGGATCACGCTGGCCACGCAGCACGCGCACTACCCGTTCTGAGCTTTCCCCGTTCCGGGGATGATCGCCACGGCCGCCGCCGCCAGGGTCGCGGTCAGCGCGAGCAGGCCGCCGCCGAGGGTGGTGGCGGTGGCGATCGCCCCGACCAGCAGCGGGCCGCCGGCGTCGCCGACCTCGCGGCCCACCTCGGCGCTGCCCATGGTCTGGCCGAGGCGTTCGGGCGGGGTCGCGGCGGCCAGGGCGGCGAACCCCAACGGGGTCGCGGCGCCCGCGCCCGCGCCGATCGCCAGCGCGGCGGCGAACAGCGCCACCGGGCCGGTGAAGGCGGCGGCTACCGCGTAACCGGCGGCGGCGACGAGCAGCCCGGTGGCCATGCCGGCGGTGTCCCGGACGCGTCCCTGGTCGCGGAGCCTGCCGACCAGGGGCTGGACGAGGGCCGCGGCGGCGGCCATCGTGGACACCGCCAGGCCCGAGACCAGTGGGCCGTAGCCAGCCGCCCGGACCGGAAGGAAGCCGACGCCGACGGCGAGCGCGGCGGTGGTGGCGGCGAGGGCGGCGGTGGGGCGCAGGAAACCGGGGTGCGTCAGTCGGCGGGCCAGGTCTTTCAGAGTCTGGCGGGCGCGGGGCAGGGGCGGGACGGCCGGGACGGTGATCGCCGCCCACGCGGCGACGAGCAGCGCCAACGCGGCCAGGGCGGCGAACAGCGCCGGGTAGCCGCCGAAGTGGATCAGGACGCCGCCCAGGACCGGGCCGAGCGTGTAGCCCAGGCCTTTCCACGCGCCGTAGCCGCCGAACGCGCGGCCGTGGCGGGACTGCGGGGTCAGGCGGGCGACCAGGGCGCTCGCGGCCGGGGAGAACGCCGCGGCGGCGGCGCCCTGGGCCAGGCGGGCCACGCCCACGGCGGCCGGGTCGCCGGCGACGACGAACGCGGCGGAGGCCAGGGTGAAGGCGATCAGGCCGCCCAGCAGGACCGGGCGCGGCCCGACGCGGTCGGCCAGCGACCCGAAGACGGGTTTGAGCACGATCTCCGCGCCGTCGTAGACCGCGAGCAGCAGGCCCAGGGTGAGCAGGGAGGCGTTGGTGTAGCCGCCGAGGCCGGCGGCGATGCCGTGCGCGCCGAACGCGGTGACGAACCCCGCCGCGTACAGGGGGGCGACGGTGACGCGGCTGAGCACGGGCCGGGACGCTACCCCACGGGTCCGGGCAGGCGGTGCGGGTGGGTTGCCGCGCGGGTCGGTGGTGACCGGTCGGCCGACGCTTGCCACGCAGGTTTGAGTCAGTTAGACTCAAACCATGTTCACGAGGGAAGAGGCGCTCCACCGAGTCGAAGGAGCCAGCCCCGCCCGCCTGTTCGGACCACCCGTCCCCGACCGCCGGGCCGAAGCCAAACGCCTCTACCGCGCCCTCGCCGGCGCCCTGCACCCCGACCGCGTCGCCCCCGACGACACCCGCGCCCACCGCGCCTCGGCCGACCTCACCCGCCTCTACCACGACTGGCGCCACGCCGAACCCGTCACCCTGCGCACCGGCCAGGGCACCTACCGCCTCACCGACCCGCACGCCGTCGGCAGCGTCGCCAACCTCTACCGCACCACCGGCCGCCACATCGTCAAACTCGCCCGCAACCCCAAGCTCAACCCGCTCCTGCACGCCGAGTGGCACGCCCTGCGCACCCTCGACCGCTTCACCGACCACCACCGCTGGCTCAAGCCCTACTACCCCACCCTCCACGACACCGGAGACGTCGACCGCGGCCAACGCGCCTTCACCGTCCTCGAACCCCTCGTCGACGGCTTCGTCACCCTGACCGAGGTCAACGCCGCCCACCCGCACGGACTCGACGGCCGCGACTACGCCTGGATGCACCGCCGACTCCTGCGCGCCCTCGCCGGCGCCCACAAAGCCGGACTCGTCCACGGCGCGGTCACCACCGACAACGTCCTGGTCCACCCCGAACAGCACGGCATCGTGCTCGTCGGCTGGTCCTTCGCCGTCGAACCCGGCCAACCCGCCCTCGCCACCGACCGCACCACCACCTACCCACCCGAAGTCACCCGCAAGCAACCGCTCACCCCCGCCACCGACGTCCACATGGCACACCAGCTCATGCTCGACGTGTTGGCGCACAACGAAAAGCGGCAACGCACCTTCGCCCGCGGCTGCATGCAACCCGACCCGGCGGCCCGCCCCGAGACCGCCGACCTGCTCGACGAGTACGACCAACTCCTGGAAAACACCTACGGCGCAAGGGTGTTCCGACCCTTCGCCCTCCCCCGACGAGGAGCCTGACCATGGGACACGGACGCTGGGACGACAACGCCTACGCCGCCGCCCGCACCTTCCGCGCCGCCAAGGGCCTGGACGACTTCGGCTACACCGCCAAGCTCAAGTCCGGCCCCCGCGACAAGTGGAAGGCCGACCCCACCCTCGACCCGTACGGCGTCACCGTCCGCGAATGCCGCGACTCACCCGACCACGCCGACTCGACCCCCATCGCCGTGCTGTTCGACGTCACCGGCTCGATGGGCCAGGTGCCCAAGATCATGCAGCGCAAGCTCGGCAAGCTGCACGGCCTGCTCCAGCGCAAGGGCTACCTCACCGACCCGCAGATCCTCTTCGGCGGCATCGGCGACGCCGACAGCGACCGCGTGCCCCTCCAGGTCGGCCAGTTCGAGTCCGACAACCGCATGGACGAACAACTGCGCACCATCTTCCTGGAAGGCAACGGCGGCGGGCAGAAGAGCGAGTCCTACGAACTCGCCGCCTACTTCATCGCCCGCCACGTCACCACCGACGCCTGGGAGAAGCGCGGACGCAAGGGCTACCTGTTCCTCATCGGCGACGAGCTCAACAAGCCCCGCCTCGAAGCCCGCCACATCCGCCGACTCATCGGCGACGACGTCCACCAGGACATCGACCCCGCCTCGGTCTACCGCGAACTGGCCCGCAAGTGGCACGTCTACTTCGTGCTGCCCGACCAGTCCCACTACTACGACGACCCCGACATCGCCGACCACTGGCGCGGCCTGCTCGGCCAGCACTTCCTCAAGCTCGACGACCCCGGCGCGGTGTGCGAGCTGATCGCCGCCACCATCGGCATGGAGGAACGCGTCGTGGACCTCGACCAGGCCATGGTCGACCTCGCCGAGGTCGGCTCCGCCGCCGAGAGCCGCGCCGTGGGCAAGGCCCTGGTCCAGGTCGGGTCGCGCGCCGTCGCCACCTCCGGCGCGCCCGACGACCTCGACGGCCCCGACGACGTCACCCTCGCATGACACCGCACGTGATCGTGGTCGGCCTGGGCTTCGGCGACGAGGGCAAGGGGGCGGTGGTGGACGCCCTGTGCGCCCGCGGACCGGCCACCACCGTCGTCCGCTTCAACGGCGGAGCCCAGGCCGCCCACAACGTCGTCGCCGACGGCCGCCACCACACCTTCAGCCAGTACGGGTCCGGCACGCTCGCGGGCGTGCCGACCCACCTCTCCCGGCACGTCCTGGTCGAACCCATCGCCCTGGCCACCGAAACCCGCGAACTCGCCGCCCTCGGCGTCCCCGACCCGCTGGCCCTGCTCACCGTCCACGCCGACGCCCTGCTCACCACCCCCCTGCACATCGCCGCCAACCGCGCCCGCGAAGACGCCCGCGGCAACGCCCGGCACGGCTCGTGCGGCAAGGGCATCGGCGAAACCGTCTGGTACTCCCTCCTCACCGGCCACCACCCCGGCGACATCGTGGAACACCAGGAAGTCCTGGGCGACCCCGGCCCCGCCCCCACCGTGGGCGACTGCCGCAACCCCACCCGCCTCCGCCACAGGCTCGACACCCTGGCCCGCTTCTACCAACCGCTGATCGGCGACGGCACCCAGGTGGACGACCTGGTCCACCTCTACACCGCCTTCGCCGACGCCGTCCGCATCGTCGAGGGCGACCACGTGGGCTTCCTGGCCGACACCGGCCCGCTCGTCTTCGAAGGCGCACAAGGCGTGCTGCTGGACGAAACCCACGGCTTCCACCCCCACACCACCTGGTCCACCACCACCCCGCGCAACGCCCTCGACCTCCTCGGCGGACGCCCCGCCCGAGTCCTCGGCGTCACCCGGACCTACCACACCCGCCACGGCGCGGGCCCGTTCCCCACCGAGGACAACACCCTGCAATTTCGTGAGCTCCACAACGACACCGGCGTCTACCAGGGCGCATGGCGCACCGGCCACTTCGACGCGGTCCTGTTCCGCCACGCCCTCGCGTGCGCCCGCCCCGACGCCCTCGCCGTGACCCACCAGGACACCCCGGCCACCCACCTGGCCACCGCCTACCACTCCCCCACCGGCCCCACCACCACCCTGCCCACCACCGACCCCGACTACCTGCGGGCGTGCACCCCCGTGCTGGGACCCTTCTCCCCCGACTGGTTCGACCACCTCGACATCCCCGTCGAAGTCACCGGCCACGGCCCCGACCGCGCCTCCTACAACATCCGCACCCCCACCCCCGCCTAGGCTGGGCAACCATGAACGCGCCGCGCATCGAATCGACCCTGGTGTCGGTGGACGTCCTCACCCTCCGCTTCGACGCCGAGGCCCACACCGTCCTGCTCGCGATAGCGCCCCGCGCGTTCGACCCGTTCGCCGGCGAGCTGGCACTGCCCGGTGTCCTGCTGGGCAAGGGAGAACGCCTACGCGACGCCGCCCACCGCGCCGTCACCACCAAGCTCGGCCTACCGGAGGTGACGGCCACCGGCCAACTCGCGACGTTCGACGAACCCTCCCGAGACCCCCGCGGCCCCACCCTGTCCATCGCCCTCTGGGCCACCCTCGACCCGGCCGCTTCGGCCTCCGGCCCCACCTGGACCCGCCTGTCCGAAGTCCCGGCCCTGGCGTTCGACCACAACCGCATCGTCACCGACTGCCGCCCGATCCTGGCCGACAAGCTCTGGCGAGACCCCACCTTCACCGCCGGCCTCCTGGGCCGGGAATTCACCACGGCCCACGCCCTGGACGTCACGGAGTCCCTGACCGGCGACCGCCCCTACCCCGCCAACCTGGGCCGCACCATGGACCGCATCCCAGGCCTGGAACGCACCACCCAACACGCCGCCGCCCTCCCCCAAGGCGGCCGCCCCCCACTGGTCTGGCGCTGGACCACCCCCTGACCCGGACAGTGGCGACGATCAAGACGCGCAAGCACGGTGACGGCACGACGGCGTACCGGCTGAAGTGGCGGTACTCGGGTAAGCGCGAAGGCGCTCCGCAGAGCATCACCTACGACGACCACGGCGACGCCAAGAGCGCTGGACCTGTACCGGAAGAACGCCGACGACGACATCCGGCGCGTGATCGGAAACCGGCGGGTGGTGTTGGCCACCAGCCTCGCCGGCGCGGCCCCGGGCCGTTCCCGCCGCCCGGCCGCCCGGCCGCCCGCAAGACGACCGACACGGCACCCAAGACCCGCAAGGACCCTGAGCGCACCGGCAAGGCGCGGAAGGCCAAGGGTGAGGACAGCAGCGCCACGACCGCCCGGGCGCGAGCAACGATCAACGCGGTTGCCAGTCGATACCGGCCGGCCGCGCACCCCCGCTGGTCATGTACTCGTGCGCGGCCCGACGAACCACATCCAACGGAAGTTCCCCATCCACGGGGTATTCGGTGGGCGAGGACATGTAGAAGTAGATCGGTGTTTCAGCGGCCGTGTCGGTTCCCCTGCTGAACCACGTCTCACGGTTGCGAGCCGAGTAGTACAGCGCACCGCGTTCCTGTTTGCCGTCAATGGCCACGTCGAAAATCGCGTGCCCCGGATCGTCGGCCACGAGCAGTTCCACGACGTGCCGACCACCCCACCCGGCCACAGTGTCCAACACGTCGTCCAACTCGGCCGCCGTGTTGATGATCGTCGGTTCGTCCGTGTCGCCGTCGAACCAGGCTTCTAGCGCCACCACGGCCGGGCCCCTCCTGTGTATCGCTTGCGGAACGGCTGCCCCTCGGGGGTCACCCCGTGCACCGTCAGTGTGAACCCCTCCGGGAGCAAGATCGGCACGAGGGTGTCACATCCGAACCGACCACGGCACGGCGTGTAGTTGATCACCACGGTGGCATGGCGGATTCCCTCCCGCACCATGCGTGCCGCCAACTTCATTTCCACATCCGCCGCACGTGCGGCCCGACCCGGCATGTCCAGCTTTTCCAACTGTTCGTCCGCCGAATCCGCGTCGGCGTCCCTGCCGCTCACCATCGGCTCGACGGTGCCATCCGGTCTGATCCATCGGCCGTGGGTCTTCTGACCACTGCTCACGCGCGTGATGGGTGGAGGCAGTTCCCGCTGTAGCTCCTCCACCAGTTCCGGCGGAACCAGGGGCGGTTGGTCGGGTGGGGCCTGGCGGTCCGGGGGTGGCTGTTGCGGCGGTTGTGCGGGCCGCTGAGCGATCGGATCGGGTGCGGGAGTCGTCTGCCCGTCAACGCCGTCAGGGCGGCCTGTGCTCGGTCCATACCCGCCCCGAGGACCTTCCACAGGCCTTGGACCCCGTTGATCACTTCGTGGAAGTTGGCCAGCATCTGTTCGGTGTCCGACTCCAGTTCGACGGCCCGCGCAGGTGGGCCGCCAACAGGTCGTGTGCTTCTTCAGCCAAGTCCTGGGCCTGTCCCAACGCGTCCCTGCACTGCGACGCCTTATCGCACGCCTGGGACACGCTCTGAGCCACTTCCCCGATCGAGGCCACCCCGTCCCCCTCTCCCGCGCGCCAGCGTGGCACACGGTTACGACAGTGACCGCGCCGCTACAGCAAGTGCCGGACTCGCTCACTTGCCAAGGCACAGAGAACGTGGGCAAGCGGGCCGCAGGTGCGCCTCGCTGGTCAGCGTTGAGCACACGGGTTCGAAGTCCGGCGTGCCCGCCTACTTGCCCACCGTTCCTACACCTGGGCAAGTGGACAAGCTGGACGGGCGTACCGAATATCGTCCGCTCGTGTTCTCGGAAAGAGAACGGCCACACGCGGGCAAGCGCGCCAATTGCATTCCAGCCGTAGCCCCTGCCTTTGAGCTGTGCATATGTTGCGACCAGGCCGACCCACAGTGGCCTAGGGGCCGGATCGGTGACGCCTACCCAAATGTGGGCCCCATCATCCATGACATCCGGAAGGCATGACATGACGCAGGAAAACGGTCAGCGGGTTTCGATCCGCGAACTGATCCGCACGCACGGCACCGTCAAGATCGGCTTCGACGCGGAGGGCCGAGACCACATCGCCAACCAGGGCATCCGCATGTCGACGACTTCACCGCCTACTCGATCGAATCGCCCACGGCGACAACGGAAACGACCTCGGTCTGACCGGCTTGGCTGGCCCACGCTCCCCGAGGACAGCCGCCACCGCATGCGCGTCCTGGGCCGCCGCGGAGCCAGGCCACCCTCCGCACCTACACCGAAGCCCGCGCCTGGGTCGATCGGAGAGCCCATAGGGGGCACTGCCAACTTGGGTACCTGTACCCGCCCGGCCATCACCGGCCAGGCGGGTACAGGTACCGACCAGCCCGTGTTCCGCGTGGGATCACCGACCGGCCGCTACCCGCCACATCAGGCCACGACTGGCCACAAGGATCGTCCCGACCAGCGTCAACGCTGATGGGCCGCCAGGAGACCCACAAAGGTGCCTCTGGCAGGTCGTGCCGGGGGGAAGACCGACGTCCTTCCTCCCCCAGGGACCTCCCAAGCACGCTTTGATCTTGAGAGCGCGTCAGCGCGTCATGGTCAAGAGCGCGAAGCGCCCGGCAGGTAAGAGGGCGGCCGGCGGGAGGCCGAGGCGGACTCGAAGGCGGCGGCCAGGCTCAAGAGCTTGGCGTCCGACCCGTGGCCGGCCATGAACGACAGCCCCACCGGCAGCGCGCCCGCGAACCCCGCCGGCACGGTCACGTTCGGGTACCCCGACACCGCAGCCGGCGACGACGACCCCAGCACGAACGCGTCCCCCTCCGCGTAGTCCGTCTCCCACGCCGGCGAGTTCGTCGGCGACACGATCACGTCCAACCCGTGCTCCGCCATCACCTCGTCGATCGACCGCTTCGCCAACGCCGTCGCCGTCCGCCGCTGCTCCACGTACCCCGGATCGGTCACCGGCGGCGCATCCCGCGCCATCAGGAACAGCTCCTGCCCGAACCGGCTCAGCTCCACCGGATCGCGCTCGTTGAACGCGATCAGCTCCCCCAACGTCCGCGGCGCGCCCACCCGCGTCGCCAGGTACCCGTCCAGCTCGTGCCGGAACTCCGACAGCAACGCCGGGAACTCCGCCGCCCCGATCTCCTCCTGGTACGGCAACTCCACCTCGACCACCACCGCGCCGGCCCGCCGCAGCACCTCCACCGCCGACGTCACCACCCGGTCGGTCTCGGCGCTCTTCCCCGCCTGCCGCCACACCCCGACCCGCGCCCCGCTCAACGCCCCCGGCGCCAGCTCGTAGGACACCTCCCGCCGGTCCAGCACCGACATCAGGATCGCCGCGTCCACCACGTGCCGCGCCATCGGTCCCGCCGTGTCCTGGTGCGCTGAGATCGGCACGATCCCGTCCGCGCTCACCACCCCCAGCGACGGCTTGAGCCCCACGATCCCGTTCGCCCCCGCCGGGCACACGATCGAGCCGTCCGTCTCCGTCCCCACCGCCACCTGCGCCAACGACGCCGCCACCGCCGCGCCCGACCCCGACGACGACCCGCACGGGTTCCGGTCCAGCACGTACGGGTTGTTCGTCTGACCGCCCACCGCCGACCAGCCCGACGTCGAGTTCGTGGACCGGAAGTTCGCCCACTCCGACAGGTTCGTCTTGCCCAGCACGACCGCGCCCGCGTCACGCAACCGCGTCACCAGCTCCGCGTCGTCCCGCGGCGGCACCCGCAGCGCCCGCGAACCGGCCGTCGTCGCCAGACCCCGCGTGTCGATGTTGTCCTTCAGCAGCACCGGGATGCCGTCCATCGGACCGCGCGCACGACCGTCCCGCCGCCGCCGGTCGCTCTCCGCCGCCTGGCGCAGCGCGGTCGGGTCGACCGCGACGACCGAGCGGACCTTGCGGTCCACGGTGTGGATGCGGCGCAGGTACGCCAACGTCAGCTGCACCGAGGTCAGCGTGCCCGCGTCGAGCCGGCGGACGAGTTGCGGGATGGTCGCCGCGTCGAGGTCCAGGCGCGCCTCGTGGGCGTGGACGGGTTGAGCGCCGAGGAGCACGGCCGTCGCCGCCGCGAGCAGTGGTCGCATGTCCACAGCCGTAGTGGTCCGGTGGTCACCTGGTCAAGCGATTCGCGGTGAGAGAGCAAGTTTCAGTTAACACTGAAGTTATCGTGACCACTACCCCGGAAATCTCGGACCACACTCAGGCTCGGCGCGGATCATCGGAGGTGGACACCCGTCTCTGGATTCCGGAGGCCCGCCATGACCGTCCTGCCACCCACTGCCCTGCCACCCACCGCCCTGCCCACCGCCGGCTGGGCCACCGCCCGAGGCGCACGGCGCGTGGCCGCCGACGCCGCCGCGGTCCGGACCGCCCCCACAGCGTTCGCCGCGGCCGTCGCGGACGGCATCGGCGACACCGAAGCCGCCGCCACCGCCGCCCGTTTCGCCGCCGCCGAAGCGGTGGACGCCGCGTGGCGCGTCGGCGTGTCCGAGGCCATGGAGGAGGTCCGCCGAGCCCTGCACGAGGCCGAACTGGCCACCCACCCCATCGCCGTCCCCCTCCCCCGACCCGCCGCGGACAGCCTCGCACAGCCACCCGCGCCCGACGTCGGTCGGGCGCACGCGCCACGGCGCTCGGGTGACACCACGCTCGCGGTCGCGGCCGGCACCGCCCACCAGTGGTCCGTGGCCTGGGTCGGGGACTGCCGCGCCTACTTCCTGCCCGACAACGGCCCCGCGACGCTGCTCACCACCGACCACACCATCGGCCGGTACCTGCGCGACCGGGGCATCGAAGCCAACCCGCGCATGGACCTCGTCGTCACCACCACCGCCCGCAAGGGCGGCCACGGCGTGGTCCGCGGCGCCGGGCCGGGTCGGCTGGTCCTGCTCACCAACGGCGTCCACCACACCACCGACGACGCAGCCGTCACACGGCTCGCGCTCAGCGCCGCCGACCCGGCCGAGGCCGCTCGCGCGCTGGTCGCCGTCGCCGCCGAGGACAACGCCGCCGCGGTCGTGGTGGACGTGCGCTGACCGGGCGGCCCCGGCGGTTCCGGGGCACGATGGCGGCGGAGGTGGGGATGTCCGACACGCTCGTCACCGCGGGCGGCCTGACCCGCGCGCAGGTCGCCGAACGGGTGGCCGCGGGCCGCACGAACGCCGTGGGCGCGCGGACCAGTCGCAGCACCGCGCAGATCGTCCGCGCGAACGTCATCACCCCGTTCAACGGCCTGCTGGCCACGCTCTTCGTGCTCGTCCTGCTCACCGGCCACTGGCAGAACGGCCTGTTCGGCCTGGTCATCGTCGCCAACACGGCCATCGGCGTGGTCCAGGAGCTGCGCGCCAAGCGCACCCTCGACCGCCTCGCCGTCCTCAACGCCCCGCACGCCCGCGTCGTGCGCGAAGGACAGGTCTCCGAGGTCGAGGTCGCCGAGGTGGTCGCCGACGACCTGATCGAACTGCGCACCGGGGACCAGGTCGTCGCGGACGGCACGCTGACCGCCTCCGACGGCCTGGAGATCGACGAGTCCCTGCTCACCGGCGAGTCCGACCCGGTCGCCAAGGACACCGGCGACGAGGTCCGCTCCGGCTCGATCGTGGTCGCCGGCAGCGGGCGGTTCGTGGCCACGGGCGTCGGCGCGGACGCCTACGCCACCCGCCTGGCCGCCGAGGCACGCCGGTTCACCGTCGTGCGCTCGGAGCTGGTCCAGGGCACGAACAAGCTGCTCAAGTGGATCTCGCTGCTGATGCTCGTGGTCGGCCCGCTGCTGCTGTGGAGCCAGTTCGAGACGCCGGACACCGACACCTGGCAGGAGGCGGTGACCGGCGCGGTCGCGGGCCTGGTCGGGATGGTGCCCGAGGGCCTGGTCCTGCTGACCAGCCTCGCGTTCATGCTCGCGGCCGTGTCGCTGGCCCGCCGGCGGACGCTGGTGCAGGAACTCCCGGCGGTCGAGGTGCTGGCCCGCGTGGACACCGTGTGCCTGGACAAGACCGGCACCCTGACCCACGGCGACATCGTGTTCGACCACCTGGTCACCGAGGACGAGCACGACGTGCGCGAGGCCCTGGCGCTGTGCGCGTCCGCGCCCGACGCCAACGCCACCTCCGCCGCGCTGGCCGACGAGTTCACCGACCCGGCCTGGCGGCGCACCGGCGGGGTCCCGTTCTCCTCCGCGCGCAAGTGGTCCGCGGTGTGCGCGGACGGCCACGGCACCTGGGTCCTCGGCGCACCCGAGATGGTCTTCCCCGACAACGCCGACGATCCCCTGCTGCGCAAGGCGGCGGACATCGCGGGCGGGGGCAAGCGGGTGCTGGTGCTCGCCTCGACACCGGCCCACCACACCGACACCACGCTGCCCGCCGACCTCACGCCGCGCGCGCTGGTCGTGCTGGCCGAACGCATCCGCGACGACGCCGCCGACACGCTGCGGTACTTCGCCGAGCAGGGCGTGGCGCTGAAGGTGATCTCCGGCGACAACCCGCGCACCGTGGGCGCGGTGGCGGTGTCCGTCGGCGTGCCGGGGATCGGGCACGCGACCGACGCCGTGGACGCCCGCACCCTGCCCGAGGACCCGGACGCGCTCGCGGACGTGTTGGAGCACAAGGTGGTCTTCGGCCGGGTCACGCCCCACCAGAAACGGGCCATCGTCGGTGCGCTGCAACGCAAAGGCCACGTCGTGGCCATGACCGGCGACGGCGTGAACGACGCGATGGCGTTGAAGGACGCCGACATCGGGGTCGCGATGGGCAACGGCGCGGCGGCGACCCGGGCGGTGGCCCAGCTGGTGCTGCTGGACAGCCGGTTCGCGCACCTGCCCGACGTGGTCGCCGAGGGCCGGCGGGTGATCGCCAACATCGAGCGGGCCGCGAACCTGTTCCTGGTCAAGAACGTCTACTCGCTGGTGCTGGCGCTGGTCGTGGTGGCGACGGCGTTGGCCTACCCGCTCGCGCCGATCCAGTTGACGCTGATCTCGGCCACCACCATCGGCATCCCGGGCTTCGTGCTGGCGCTGGCGCCCAACCGCCGCCGTTACGTGCCGGGGTTCCTGCGGCGGGTGCTGCGGTTCGCGGTGCCGACCGGTGCGGTCATCGGGCTCGCGGCCTACGCCGGCGATCTGACGATCCGCGGTCTGGAGCCGACCGGCGGGCGGGGCGCGGGGCAGACGGTGGCGACGGTGGTCGTGCTGATCGCGTCGCTGTGGACGTTGTCGTTGCTCGCGCGTCCGCTCAACCGGTGGAAGCTCGCCCTGCTCGCCGGGCTGGCCGGGGTCGCGGCGCTGATCCTGGCCGTGCCGGCGTTGGGCACCGGGATCTTCCTGCTCGCCGTGACGCCGCAGCGCCTCCTGGTCGGCGCGGTGATCGGGGTGGTGGCGGGGCTGCTGGTCGAGGTCGTCGGGCGGGTGGTGCTGCGCCCGGTGCGCGAAAGTGAGGCCCGCTCGGCTGAATCCTTTTAACACCAATGGAGCACCGGTCCGGGTTTCCCGCCGGAGTGCGGGTGCGGCATGATCGGGATCCGGTGGACGCCGCTGCCGCAGACCGGAGGCCCACCCCCACGCAGGCGACACCGCGGAGTTCACATAATGAGTGCGCACGGCCCACGCCCGGCACCGGGCCGGGCCTGGCTCGGCTACCTCGCGGTCGGGCTGGTCGCGATCGTGGCGTACTACCTGATCCCCCGGCAGGGGTTCGGCGTCGCCGCGCGGGTCGTCGTGTACTGCCTGACCAGCACGTCGGCGGCGGTCGTGGTGCTGTGGGCGGCGGTGCGCAACCGGGCGGGCGCGCGGGTGCCGTGGCTGCTGCTGGGGTTGAGCCAGGTGGTGTACTCGCTGGCCGACTGCACCTTCTACGTCAACCACTACCTGTTGGGGCTGACCGGTTTCCCGTCCGCGGCGGACGTGTTCTACCTGGGGCACTACCCGTTGATCGTGGTGGCGCTGGTGCTGCTGATCCGGCGGCGCAGCCCCGGTCGCGACCTGCCCGGCCTGCTGGACGCCTCGGTGCTCGCGGTCGTCGCGGCGATGCTGTCGTGGCTGTACCTGATCGGTCCGCGGGCGCGGCTGGACCAGCCGCTGCCGGTGGCGCTGGCGTCGGTGGGCTACCCGGTGATGGACCTGGCGATGTTCGTGGTGGCGCTGCGGCTGTTCCTGGGCACCGGGCGGCGGACGGGGTCGTTCGCGCTGCTGTCGGCGAACCTGCTGGCGATCCTCACCGCCGACACGCTCTACGTGCTGCAACAGCTCAACGGGACCTACCAGGCGGGCAACTTCCTCGACGCGATCTGGCTGGGCGGCAACCTGGCCCTGGGCGCGGCGGCGCTGCACCCGACGATGGCGCGCCTGGCCGAGCCGACCGCCGCGCGGGACAACGTGCTGGGGTGGGGCCGGATCGCGGCGCTGTGCGGGGCGGCGCTGATCGCGCCGGCGATGCTGGTGCTGCAACACGCGACCGGCGGGTTCCACGACATCCCGGTGATCGCGGCGGCGTGCGCGATGCTGTTCGTGCTGGTGATCGCCCGGCTCGCGGCCATGGTCGCCGACCAGCGGCGGCTGGCCATCACCGACGCGCTGACCGGCCTGCACACCCGGCGGTTCTTCGTGGCGCAACTGCCGATCGAGGTGGAGCGGGCGCGGCGCGGCGGCGGGTCGGTCGGGGTGTTCATCGCCGACGTGGACCGGTTCAAGTCCATCAACGACGGCCACGGCCACCCGGCGGGCGACCGCGTGCTGGTGGAGGTGGCGGACCGGTTGCGGCGGGCGGCGCGGGCCGGTGACGTGGTGGCGCGGTACGGCGGTGAGGAGTTCGCCCTGCTGGCGCCCGGCGTGCGGCCGGCGGAGCTGGCGTCGATCGCGCGGCGGCTGCGGGAGAGCGTGGCGGGCAGCCCGATCGCGGCGTCGGACGCGGTGCTGCTGGACGTGACGGTGTCGGTCGGCGCGGCGTGCTACCCGCAGCACGGCGGCGACCCGGCGGCGGTGATCGCGGCGGCGGACCGGTCGCTGTACGCGGCGAAGGTGGCCGGGCGGGACCGGGCCGTGGTGTGCGCGGAGGAGGTCGACCAGCCGTCGGTGGACCACCTGTGCCGCATGGCCGACCAGGTGGACCTGAGGCTGGGGTCCCGGCACGACAGCCGCGCGGTGGGCCGGTGGGCGCGGCTGCTGGCGACCGAGCTGGGGCACGACGAGCACGGCATCCGGGTGGCCGGCTTGGCCGGGCGGCTGCGCGACGTGGGCAAGATCGTCGTGCCGGACGCGGTGCTGCTCAAGCCCGCGGCCCTGGACGCCGGGGAGTGGTCGGTGGTGCGCCAACACGCCGAACACGGGTTCCGGCTGACGGACACCGTGCCGGGCTTGTTCGCGGTGGCCCAGACGATCAGGCAGCACCACGAGCGTTACGACGGTTCCGGGTACCCGCAGGGGTTGTCGGGTACGGCGATCCGGTGGGAGGCGCGGGTGGTGGCGGTGTGCGACGTGTGGGCGGCCCTGCTGGCCGACCGCCCCCACCGCCCGGCGCGCTCGGCGGAGGAGGCGCGAGACCTGCTGCGCTCGGGCCGCGGGACGCTGTTCGACCCGGACGTGGTGGACCTGTTCCTGAACCTCCACGCGGAGGGCCGAATCGACACGCCCGACCTGGGCCGCGTCGGCTAGCGCCGTTTTTCCTCCAATGCGCGAGTCCGGCTTCGTCACAGAGTTCACCCATCCAGCGGTACGCCGGTAATCACGCAGGTCAGCACCCGTTTGACAGTGGAATAAACACTCGCAAAATTGCGGGTTCTCGCTCTCCGTCATGCGCCTCCGACACCACGGTGAGATTCGCGGTAGCCCATCCGAGTAAACGACGCGCGAAAGTCTCCACAGAGTGGGTGCCCATGGTGAAGACTCGACCGCCTCCGTGAGGCCTAATAGGACGGGCAGCTGTCATGACTGGTGGAGGACCGGGCGAGACGTCGAACGGCGTCTGGGGCGACGCGGGGCCGGTCGTCCAGGCGCAGTCGGTCCGCGACGTCCACTTCCACTCCCCCGCGGCGTCCGGCCCGCGGCTGCACCGCCGCCCCGTCGCCGACTGGCACCCCTACACCCTCCAGGTCCACCAGGCGCTGCCGCCCGCCGACGACGCGGAGTCCTTGCCGTTGCTCCCGGGCTACCTGCGCCGGCCGCACGACGACCTGCTCGACGCCGAACTGCGCGACCTGACCAGGAGCAAGTTGATCGTCCTGGTCGGAGGGTCCTCGACCGGCAAGACGCGCGCCCTGTACGAGGCGATCTCGCGGCACGAAGCGCTCCGGCAGTGGGGCGTGATCCACCCGCGCACGGGCGACGACCTGTACCAGCTCATGCAGAGTGACACGATCGAGCCGTACAACATCCTGTGGCTCAACGAACTGCACCACTACTTCTCCGGTCCCCACGGGCAGACGGTGGCCGCCGAGCTGCACGCGCGGATCACCAGTGAGAGCGCGGTGCGGCCGATCCTCGCGGTGGCCACCCTCTGGCCGGAGTTCTGGGCGGCGCTCAGCTCCGAACCGGTGTCGCTGAACGACCCCCACCCGTGCGTGCGGTCGTTGCTCGGCGGCGCCGTGCGGATCACGGTCGCCGAGCGGTTCAGCGCCGACTCGGTCGGCGCGCTGCTGACCGCGCCCTCGACCGACCCGCGGCTGCGCGAGGCCGCCCGCACCGCGGCGCCACAAGGTGCGGTCATCCAGACCCTGGTCGGCGGACCTTCGCTGGTGCGCCGGTTCGAGACGCCCGACACCATCGTGGACCGGTACGCGACCGCCGTCGTGTCCGTCGCGCTGGACGCGCGCCAACTCGGCCACCGCGACCCCTTCCCGCACGGGCTCCTGGCCGCCGCGGCGAGTGCCTACCTGGCCGAAGAGGACCGCGTGGGCGCCGCACCGGACTGGTTCGAGCAGGGGCTGCGGCGGGCCACCCGCGACCGGACCCACGGGATCTCCCTGCTGCTGCCCGCCCGGCTCAGCGACAACCAGCCGGGCGCGGCCGACAGCTACGACGTCCACGACTACCTTGAGCAGCACGGCCGCCGTTCGCGCCGCTACCGGAAGATCCCGCCGGTGTTGTGGAAGAGCCTCCTGGACCACACCCGGTCCCCCGCCGACCGGGCCGCGATCGGGTTGAGCGCGTACGAACGCCTCGTCTACACCTACGCCGAAGCGTTCCTGAGGTCGTCCATCAAGGAGGGTTACCGGCAGGCGAAGCGGTGCCTGGCCGACTTGCTGCACGCACAGCACCGGTTCGAGGAGGAAGTGCACACGCTGGCCATGTTGAGCCGTGCCGATTTCGCCGCCCACCAGCGGCTGATCGACCTGCTTGTCGAACACCGCGCGATCGACGACCTGAAGATCCTCACCGACCGCGGCGACAGCTACGCGATCGCCAAGTTGGCCGACGTCTACGTGGACCTGGGACGCGCGGACGAGCTGGCGCAGATGTTCGAGCGCACGGGTGAAGGCCTGGTGCGCTTGAAGCTGGCGCAGCTGCTCGAACGCCAGGACCGGATCGACGAGGCGATCGACGTGCTGACCCCCGGTGACGAGGCCGCCCACCTGCTGATGGTGGCGATCATGGCGAGGCACGACCGGGTCGGAGCGCTCGAAGCCTTCCACCACGACGACACGAACTGCCTGCTCGGCGACCTGTGCGCGCGCCACGCCCAATCCCAGCTGGTCGACCTCCTGGCCAAGCGCGGCGAACCGGACCGGGCGAGGTCGTTGGCCACCCGCGGACCGGTGCCGGACCAACGCCACCAGGCGCTCCTGCTGTGGAAGTACGACTACACCGACGCCGCGGAGGCGGTGCTGCAACCGCTCAGCGACGCCGGAGACGTCCGGTCGGCGCGCTACCGCACCGACCTGAGGCCCCGGCCCGCGGCACGCGCTTCGGCGGACGGCTCCGATCTGCGCTACGACCCGCCCAGCACCCAGTACCGGCTGGCCAACTACCTGGCGAGCCACGAGATGATCGAACAGCTCCGCGAACTCGCCGACAGCGGCTACGACTACGGGCGTTGGCGCCTGCTCAACCTGTTGGCGGAGCGCGGAGATCCGCGGGGTCTCGCCGAACTGGCCGACAAGGGCGACGTCACCGCGTCCCGCAGGCTGGCCGAGATCCTCGCGCGCCAGGGGCGGGTGGCCGAGTTGAGCGGCCGCGCCCTTCGCGGCGACGTCGCGTCCAGGAACGAACTGGTGTGGCTGGCCACCGCCACGAGCCGCTCGGGGGCGACCGAAGCGGCGAACCTGGTGCGCCACGGCCTGAAACCGGACGGGACGAGCGCCAGCCGGCTCTGGTGAGACCCCGCTACCGACCGTCCACCGCGGCCGCCTTCGGGTTCCCGCAAGCGTCCAGCGCGACCGCGTTGGACAGCACTCGGAGAGAGAGTTCGACTCGCATGTCAGACAAATCCGGTGACGCGAACGTGTCCGCCTCCGTGCTGCTCAACGCGTTGGCCGACGCACTGGCCGCAGCCAGCTCCGTTCTCAGGCAACACGCCGACGCCCCGAGTCCGCGCCAGGCCACGACCGGAGGAAGCAGGGAGCCCGGTGCCGTCGACCGGGCTCGTGTCGTGCACCCGCTCCTGGGTCCGCGTCAGGCGGAGATCATCGGCCTGCTCGAACAGGCACATCCGGATGGCGCCGGCACGGGAGACCTGAGCCGGCGCATGGGATACGACGAGCCGAACGTCCACCTGGCCCTCCAAGCGTTGACCGGACAAGGCTTGGTCGAGAAGGACGTGACGACTCGCCCCCATCGCTACCGGCTTTCGGCAGACCTCCTCCGCCCCGGTGACCAGTAGACCGCCGGGTTCCGCGTCCGGGCGGTTCCTAGGCGAGGTCGGCCAGGGTGTTCCAGAACATCAGTTCGTAGCCTTGGAGCAGGCGGACGTGTTCGACTGCCGTGTCGAAGGAGACGCCGGCGTCCAGGCCTGCCTGCGCCGCGTCCAAGCCCTGTTGTTCCAGTTCCGGCACCGGGGTGGCGAAGAAGTCGAAGAACGCCGTGTCGTCCGGGGTGAACCCGTAGTGGGTCTGGAGGCCGGCGGAGATCCGGCCGCAGTACTGGCCCCAGGCGGCGAAGTTGGTCAGCATCGCCACCGCCGCCACGGCCGGGTCGGTGTTGAGCGCCAGCCACGCCACGTAGGAGGCGTAGGCCTGGCAGCCCGGTTGGTGGCGGTAGGTCTTCGGGTTGACGCCCGCCTTCGCCGTCAGCGGCTCCAGGAGGGGCAGGACCAGGGCTTCGCCTTGGGCCAGGGTGGTGAAGAAGCCGCGACCGGCCGGGGTGTCCGCCTTGGCCGCCAGGGTCAGGAAGCTGCGCCAGTCGCCCGGCACGATCCACAGTTCCTCGGCGGCCAGCGCGCCGATCGAGGTCAACGGGGCCGTGCCCGCCTCGACCAGCGGGACGAAGCGGTTCTCGCCGTGGTCGTCCGCGACCTCGTCCCTGATCCTGTCCAGCAGTTGCCTCGCCGACTGGGTCATCGTTCCTCCGCACTGGGTCCGGGTTCGCAGCCTAGCCCCGTAGGGTGTCGCGCATGATCACCCTGGGGCCACTCCTGCCGGCCGACCGCGCGGCCTGGGAGGAACTGTTCGTCGGCTACAACGCTTTCTACGGCCGGACCCTGCCCGACCTCCTGCTCGACCGCGCGTGGCGGGAGTTCCAGCGCGACGTGCGCATGCACGCCCTCGGCGCACGCCACGACGACCGACTCGTGGGCATCGCCCACTTCCTGGTCCACGCCAGCACCACCGCCCCGGACGTCTGCTACCTGCAGGACCTGTTCACCGCGCCGGACGCCCGCGGCCTGGGCGTCGGGCGGGCGCTGATCGACGGGGTGGTGGAGTGGGCACGGGAACGCGAGTGCTCCCGCGTCTACTGGCACACGCACGAATCCAACGACACCGCCCGCCGCCTGTACGACCAGGTCGCCGAGAACCGAGGGTTCATCTCTTACGTGGTACCGCTTTGACTCGCGGGTGGCCCGCCACCGGAGCGGCGGGCCACCCGCGAGGATCACGCCGGCAGGCGCCAGACCTGGTTCGTGCCGCCGAAGCAGTCCCAGATCTGCAGGCGCGTGCCGTCCGCCGAGCTGGGGCCGGTCGCGTCCAGGCACCGGCCCGAGTTCGGGTTGCGCAGGGTGCCGTTGGACTGCGGCTGCCAGATCTGGGCGCCGGTGCCGTTGCAGTCCCACAGTTGGACCTGAGTGCCGTTGGCCGTCCCCGCCCCTGTGACGTCCATGCACTTTCCCAACGCGCGCAACGTCCCGCCGCTCACGGTCCAGCGCTGGGCGTCGGTGCCGTTGCACGTCCACAGCTGCACCGCGGTGCCGTTGGCCGACGACGCGCCGGCCACGTCCACGCACTTGCCGCCGATACCGGTGATCGGACCACCGCCCGAGCCTCCGCCAACGGCGACCTCGTAGATGGCCGACACCAGGGACGTGCTGCCGGTCGTGTCCTGGGACAGCTCCCAGTTCATGATGCCGCCGGCGTTCGCCATCGCCCACGCCGTCTTGCGCTTGATCGTCGGGATCCCGTTGTAGCACTGCTGCGCCCCACCGACGGTGTAGCAGTCGCGGTTGGCGTTGGCCGGGTCCATCGCCACCAGTTGCGCGTACGTGTAGTACCCGGGACGGCTGTAGAACGGCACGCCCAGCACCGTCTTGGACGCCGGCAGCCCGCGTGCCTTCCACTCGTTGGCCGACGCGATCGACCAGTCGTAATTGGCGTGCGGGCTGCCGCCGTCGTAGGCCATGATGTTGAGCCAGTCCACCTGGCCGAACACCGCCGGTTGCACGCCCTGGGCGGTGCCGCCGCCGGACACGACCGCGGCGGTCAACAGCTTGCCCCGGCTGTGCATGGCACCGGCCAGTTGTTGCACCAGGGCCGTGAAGTTCGCCGCCGAGACACCGGGATCGGGGTACTCCCAGTCGATGTCCACGCCGTCCAAGCCGTACTGGTTGACCACTTCCACGACGCTGTTGACGAACGTCGTGCGGCTGGACGCGTTGGCGGCCAACGCCTCGAAGGCCGAGTCGTCGCCGTTGTTCCACCCGCCGACCGCCAACGACACCCGCACCCCGGCCGCGTGCCCGAGGTTGACCAGGGCGGACAGCTTGCCCGGGTCCGGGATCGCCTGGAGCGTGCCGTTGGCGTTGGGCAGGGCGAACGCGTAGTTGATGTGGGTGAGCTTGCTGTACTGGACGTTGTTGACGTTGCCCGACCACGACGGCAGGTACCCGACGCTGCGGAAGCCGTTGGGCAGGGCCGCCGCGGTCGCGTCCGGCGCCATCACGACCAGGCTCGCCGCCGCCGTGACCAAGGCGCTGATCAGCGCACGTGTCCTCATCGACACAGTTCCCTCCACTCGGGCGGCAGCCGAGCGAACGTTACTGCACCGACTTGAATCAAGTCACGATGTAAGTGGTACCGGAAAAGGCGGCTCAGTCCCGGTCCAGGCCGCGCAGCAGCGGCAGGTACACCTCGTCCACCATCTCGGCGAGCACCTCGTGGTCCACCGACCCGCCGCAGGCGATGAACTCGTTGCGCACCAGGTCCAACGGCGTGCGGGCGGCCCGGTGGGACAGCCTGACCGGCGGCAGTTCGCCGCGCGACACGGCCCGCTGCACGATCAGGGCCACCGCGGCGGTCAACGCCGTCGGGCGGGCGAGCCTCTCGCGCAGCAGCTCGGCCATCTCCGGGTGGCGGAACGCGTCGGCCATGACGCCCGCGATCATGCCGTTGACCATGGCGTCGGCCCGCCGCGCGATCCGCTCGAACAGGGCGAGCAGGTCATCACGCAACGAGCCGGTGTCGGGCACCTCGTTCTCGACCGGCACGCGGCTGTCCCACGCGGCCAGCGCCAGCTCCGCCCGGCTCGACCACCGCCGGTACAGCACGGGTTTGCTGGTGCCGGCGCGGGCGGCGACGCCCTCCATCGTGAACCGCCCGTAGCCGTGCTCGCGCAGCTCGGCCCAGGCGGCGTCGAGGATGGCCGCTTCCAGCTCCGCGCCCCGGCGTCGCGTCTTGGGATCGGCCGCGCGGGGGTGCGCGGTGCCCGTCGAGTCCGTCACCCTACCCCTAAGATACGTTGCGTTTCTTATCCAACCGGTCTACCGTGCCTCTCATTAGACACGATCGGTTTCTTATGGGGGAAATTTGCTCACCCGCCTGCTCCGCATCTACCTGCGGCCGTATAGGCGAGAGCTGGCCGCCGTGTTGGCGCTCCAGCTCGTCGGCACCGTCGCCTCGCTGTACCTGCCCAGCCTGAACGCCGACATCATCGACTTCGGCATCGCCACCGGCGACACCGACTACATCCTGACCACCGGCGGCTGGATGCTGCTGGTCACCGCCATCCAGATCGTGTGCTCGGTCGGCGCGGTCTACTACAGCGCCCGCACGGCCATGGGGTTCGGCCGCGACGTGCGCTCGGCGGTGTTCCACCGGGTCGGCGAGCTGTCCGCGCGCGAGGTCGCCGCGTTCGGGCCGTCCTCGCTGATCACCCGCAACACCAACGACGTGCAACAGGTCCAACTGCTCGTGGTCATGGTGTGCACGATGCTGGTCACCGCGCCGATCATGTGCGCGGCGGGCATCGTGATGGCCCTGCAGGAGGACGTGGGCCTGTCCTGGCTGCTGGTCGCGTTCGTGCCCGCCATGGTCATCGCGGTCGGCTTGATCGTCAGTCGGATGGTGCCGCTGTTCCGGGGGATGCAGGAGCGCATCGACGACGTCAACCGCGTGCTGCGCGAGCAGCTGTCCGGCATCCGCGTGGTGCGGGCGTTCGTGCGGGAACGCGCCGAGACCGCGCGGTTCGCCGACGCCAACTCCGCGCTGACCGAGACCGCCCTGCGGGTGGGCCGGTTGCAGGCGATGACCTTCCCCGTGGTGATGCTGCTGTTCAACGGCTCCAGCGTCGCCGTGCTGTGGTTCGGCGCGCTGCGCCTGGACACCGGTGAGATGAAGATCGGCGCGCTCACCGCGTTCCTGAGCTACCTGATGCAGATCCTCATGTCGGTGACCATGGCGACCTTCATCTCGATGATGGTCCCGCGCGCCGCCGTGTGCGCCGAGCGGATCAACGAAGTCCTGGACGCCGACCCGTCCGTGACGCCGCCGGTCACACCCGTCACCGAGCTGCCCGCCCACGCCGAGGTCGAGTTCCGGGACGTCGAGTTCCGCTACCCCGGCGCGGCCGATCCCGTGCTGCGCGGGGTGAGCTTCCGGGCCGAGAAGGGCAGGACGACCGCGGTCGTCGGCAGCACGGGCGCGGGCAAGACCACCCTGCTCAACCTGGTCCCGAGGCTGATCGACGTCACCGCCGGCGCGGTGCTGGTCGACGGCGTGGACGTCCGCGAGGCCGACCCGGACGCGCTGCGCGCCAAGCTCGGCCTGGTCCCGCAGAAGCCCTACCTGTTCACCGGCACCGTGGCGAGCAACCTGCGCTACGGCAACCCCGCCGCCACCGAGGACGAGCTGTGGGCGGCGCTGGAGGTCGCGCAGGCCCGCGACTTCGTCGAGGCCATGGGCGGGTTGGACGCGGCGGTCACGCAGGGCGGCACCAACGTCTCCGGCGGCCAGCGGCAACGGCTGTCCATCGCGCGGGCGCTGGTGCGCAAGCCGGAGGTGTACCTGTTCGACGACGCCTTCTCCGCCCTCGACGTGGCCACCGACGCCCGCCTGCGCGCCGCGCTCCGGCCGCACACCACCGAGTCCGCCGTGATCGTGGTCGCCCAACGGGTGTCCACCATCCTCGATGCCGACCGGATCGTGGTGCTGGACAACGGCTCCGTGGTCGGCGTCGGCACCCACGCCGAACTGCTCGACACCTGCCCCACCTACGTCGAGATCGTCCAGTCCCAGCTCACCGTGGAGCAGGTCGCATGAGTGCCCCCACCACCACCAGGCCGCCCGCCCGCGTGGGCGGCGGCCCGTTCCCCGGCATGGGCATGCCCGTCGGGAAGGCGCAGAACTTCGGGCCGTCCGCGCGGCGGCTGGCCCGGCGGATGCGCGGCGAGCGCGACGTCCTGGTCGCCGTGCTCGTGCTGGCCGTCATCAGCGTCGGGTTGAGCGTGGCCGGGCCGAAGATCCTCGGCCACGCCACGGACATCGTGTTCAACGGCGTCCTCGGGCAGGCCCGCGGCGGCCCCGGCATCGACTTCGCCGCCCTGGGCGAGGTGCTGGCCTGGGTGTCCGCGCTGTACCTGGCGTCCTCGGCGTTCGCCTGGGTGCAGGGCCGCATCCTCAACGACGTGGTGCAGCGGTTCGTGTTCCGGCTGCGCGAGGAGGTCGAGGAGAAGCTGCACCGGCTGCCGCTGCGCTACTTCGACGCCCAGCCGCGCGGCGAGTTGCTGTCCCGGGTCACCAACGACATCGACAACGTGGCCACCACGTTGCAGCAGACGCTCAGCCAGCTGTTGGTGTCCGGGCTGACCGTGATCGGCGTGCTGGTCATGATGGTGACGATCTCGCCGTTGCTGGCGTTGATCGCGCTGGCCGTCGTGCCCGCGTCGGTCGTGCTCACCGGGCGCATCCGCAAGCGGTCGCAGAAGCTGTTCATCGCGCAGTGGCGGCAGACCGGCGCGCTCAACGCCCACATCGAGGAGGCGTTCACCGGCCACCAGTTGGTGAAGGTCTTCGGGCGGCAGCAGGAGTCCGAGGCGGAGTTCCGGCGGCGCAACGACGAGCTGGTGGAGTCCTCCACCGGCGCGCAGTTCGTGTCCGGCCTGATCATGCCGTCGATGATGTTCCTGTCCAACCTCAGCTACGTGGCGATCGCCGTGGTCGGCGGGCTGCGCATCACCTCCGGCGCGATGACGCTGGGCGAGGTGCAGGCGTTCATCCAGTACTCCCGCCAGTTCACCCAGCCGCTGACCCAGGTGGCGTCGATGGCCAACCTCATGCAGTCCGGGGTGGCGTCCGCGGAGCGGGTTTTCGAACTGCTCGACGCCGAGGAGCAGACCCCCGACCCGAAGGACGCGGTCCAGCCCGCGGACCGGCGCGGCCGGGTGGAGTTCCACGACGTGGCCTTCTCCTACACCCCCGACCAGCCGCTGATCCGGGACCTGTCGCTGGTCGCCGAACCCGGCCAGACCGTGGCCATCGTCGGACCGACCGGCGCGGGCAAGACCACCCTGGTCAACCTGGTCATGCGGTTCTACGAGCTGGACGGCGGGCGGATCACGCTCGACGGCGTGGACGTGACCGCGATGCGCCGGGAAGACCTGCGCTCCCGGACCGGCATGGTCCTGCAGGACACCTGGCTGTTCGGCGGGACGATCCGGGACAACATCGCCTACGGCCGGCCCGGCGCGACCGACGAGCAGGTGGTCGAGGCGGCGCGGGCGGCGTTCGTGGACCGGTTCGTGCGCACCCTGCCCGACGGGTACGACACCGTCATCGACGAGGAGGGCGGCAACGTCAGCGCGGGCGAGAAGCAGCTGATCACCATCGCGCGGGCGTTCCTGGCCGACCCGGCGCTGCTGATCCTGGACGAGGCGACCAGCTCGGTGGACACCCGCACCGAGTCGCTGGTGCAGCACGCGATGGCGGCGCTGCGGTCGTCGCGGACCAGCTTCGTCATCGCGCACCGCCTGTCCACCATCCGCGACGCCGACCTGATCCTGGTCATGGAGGCCGGGCGGATCGTGGAGCAGGGCACGCACGAGGAGCTGATCGCCGCGGAGGGCGCGTACCACCGGCTCTACGCGGCGCAGTTCGCCGAGGGCGCACTGTAGAACCCTTGGGGAATCGCCGGCCCGGGTCCACGCTGGAGGGCGTGGACCTGGGTTTTCGCGGTGACGTGGTCGAGTTCTACCAGCGCTACCGGCGCGGCTACCCCGACGCGGCGATCGACGCGGTCGTGGCCGAGTTCGGTCTCGGCGCGGCCGACGTCGTGGTGGACCTGGGGTGCGGCACCGGGCAGCTGACCGTGCCGTTCGCCCGGCGCGTGCGGGCGGCGGTCGGGGTGGACCCGGAACCGGACATGCTGGCCGCCGCGCGCCGGGCGGCCGACGCGTCGAACGTGAGCTGGGTGCTCGGGGCGGACACCGACGTGCCGGCGCTGGGCCGGCTGCTCGGGACGGTCGGCGCGGTGACCATCGGCCAGGCGCTGCACTGGATGGACCACGAACGGCTGTTCCGCGCGGTTCACCCGGTGGTGCGACCCGGTGGCGGGGTGGCGGTGTTCACCAACGGCACTCCCCTGTGGTTGCAGGACACCGGCTGGTCGCGGGCGTTGCGCGCGTTCATGGAGCACTACCTGGGCACGCGGCTGACGTTGACCTGCGGGGCCGACGAGCACACCCAGCGGCGCTACGCTGACGCCCTGGGTGAGCACTTCACCGTCCGCCATCACCTGGTCGAGTACGAGGACGACCTGGACGTGGAACACATCGTCGGGGGCGTGCTGTCCGCGCTGCCGGTGGACAAGCTGCCCTCCGACCGCGCGGCGTTCACCTCCGCCCTGCGCGACGTCCTGGAACCGCACGCGCCGTTCACCGAACGGGTGGACGTGCGCATCCTGACCGGCCGCCGCTAGGACGCCCGGTCGTGCCGCTCGCGGGCGGCCAGCACCTCCGGCGCGTGGTCGCCGACCCACGTGAGCAGGCCGTGGACCCGGGCGGCCAGGTCCCCGCCCAGCGGGGTGAGCGAATAGGTGACCTGCGGGGGCCGGGTCGGTTCGACCTCGCGGTCCACCAGGCCGTCGCGCACCAGTTCGCGCAGGTTCTGCGCCAGCACCTTCTCGCTGATCCCCGGCAACGCGTCACGCAACCGGTGGAACCGCAACGGCCCCGGCCACAGCTGGAGCACGATCAACCCCGCCCACCGGCTCGCGACGTGCCGGTAGAGCACCCGCCCCGGGCAGTCCTCGCTGTGGAACGCGTCACCACCGCGCACCGGCGCACCGCCGTCACCCTCGCCGCCTACCCCCACACCCTGAGCTTACGTCGAGGTCAGTCCTTCCCGGCCACCGCGCCGCCGCCCTAGCGTCACCGCCGACCGATGAGGAGGAAAGCGTTGAGGCACAACAAGGTTCTGGTGACCGGTGCGACCGGCAACGTCGGCGGCTCGATCACCGCGCGGCTGGTGGGGACCACGACCGTCCGAGGCCTGTCCCGCCGACCGGAGGCGCTGCCCGACGGCGTGGAGGCCGTCCGAGGCGACCAGTTCGACCCGGACACCGTGGCCCGCGCGGCCCGGGGCACCGACGCGGCGTTCCTGGTGTGGCCGGCGCTCACGGCGAACGGCGCGCGGGAGGTGGTCCAGGCGCTGGCCGCGCACACGCCCCGGATCGTGTTCCTGTCGAGCGGCGCGGTGGACGACTCGCTGGAGGTGCAGGAGAACGTCATCGGCCGGTTCCACGCCGACGTGGAGCGGGCGATCGCGGACACCGGTGTCGAGTGGACGTTCCTGCGCCCCCACGGCTTCGCCACCAACACCCTCGCGTGGCGACCCGCGATCCTGGCCGGCGACGAGGTGCGCGGCGGCTTCGGCCGGACGGCGGTGACGCTGGTCCACGAGGACGACATCGCGGCGGTCGCGGTGAAGGCGCTGCTGGAGGACGGTCACCAGGGGGCGAAGTACGTGCTGACGGGTCCGGAGCTGGTGACGCGGGCGGACCAGGTGACGCTGATCGGCGAGGTCTTGGGTCGGCCGCTGCGCTGGGTCGAGACGTCGCCGGAGGAGGAGTTCGAGGCGGCGCGGCGGTGGCTGCCGGAGGAGGTGGCGCAGGCTTTCGTGTCCGGCTTGGCGCGCTCCACCGAACAGCCGGCGCCACCGACGACCACGGTCGAGGACGTGACGGGCACCCCGGCCCGCACGTTCCGCGCGTGGCTGGCCGACCACGCCGACGATTTCCGCTGAGTGTGAGGTGGGGTTGGCGGGGACGTGGTGCCGGGGTGCCCGGGGTCCGGTGCGCGGGGTCCGGTGCCCGGGGTCCGGTGCCCGGGGTCCGGGTGCGCGGGGACCGGGTGCGCGGGGACCGGGTGCGCGGGGACCGGGTGCGCGGGAAGGGTGCGGCTGATCCGGCCCCCCACCCACCCCCGCCCTGACCGCCAGGCACAAGCCAGGCGCGCGCGGGGCGCGCCGGCGCGCTTCGCACGCCCATCCCAAGCGCTGCGCGCTCGGGGTGGGCGGCCGGCTCCGCCGGGCAGGGCCGGCCGCCGCAGGCGGGTTGCAGTTGGAGCTTTGCTGGGGAGGCTTGGTGGGGGTGGCGGGCGGGGAAACGGATCCCGCGCCTCCGCACCCCGCCCTCACCGCTCCCCACCGAAGGTCACGCCGCCTACTTACGCCGATCGGCGTAACCAATACCCCGATCGCGCGATACACCCCGCAAGGAGGTCCGCGATGGATCTGGTGGTGGTCACGGGAGCGACAGGCAGGCAGGGGGGCGCGGTGGCCCGGCATCTCCTCGCCGCCGGGTGGCGGGTCCGCGCCCTCACCCGCGACCCCGCCGCGCCCGCCGCCCGCCGGCTCGCCGACCTGGGTGTGGAAGTCGTCCGGGGCGACATGGCCGACCACGACTCGCTCCGCCCCGTCTTTCGCGGCGCGCACGGCGTCTTCAGCGTCCAGAACCCCATGATCAGCGGCCACGACGGTGAGATCCACCAAGGACGCACCGTGGGCAACGCGGCAGCGGAGGCGGGTGTGCGGCACCTCGTCTACGGGTCCGCCGGCACCGGACGGCCCGGCACGGGCGTCGGCTCGTGGGAGTCCAAGGTCGTCGTCAAGGCGCACCTCCACTCCCTCGGCGTGCCGCTGACCGTCCTGCGCCCGATGGCGTTCATGGAACTGATGACCGACAGGGACTTCTACCCACCCGTCTCCACCTGGCACCTCATGCCCAAGCTCATGGGCCCCGACCGACCGGTCCCGTGGCTGTGCGTGGACGACCTCGGGGCCGTGGCCGCGCGGGCGTTCGCCGAGCCCGACCGGTTCGTCGGGCTGGACCTCGCGCTGGCCGGTGACGTGCGGACCATCGACGAGTGCCGGGAGCAGTGGCGCGGCACCTTCGGCAAGGCGCCCAAGGGCTTCCCGATGCCGGTGTGGCTGTTCCACCGGTTCGTCGGACCCGACCCGACCACGATGTGGCGGTGGCTGCGCACGAACCCCACCGACGTGGACCCCGCCCGCACCCGCGAGGTGCTGCCCGAAGCGCGGACCGTGGCTCAGTTCCTGGCCGAGCGGCGCGCGTAGACCTCGATCTCGATCTTCATGCGCGGGTCGGCCAGGCCGCACACCAGCATGGTCGCGGCGGGCCGGACCTCGCCGAACGCCGCGCGCAGCACCGGCCAGCACGGCTCGAAGTCCGCGCGGTCGGGCAGCATGTACCGCACGCGCACCACGTCGGCGAACGTGCAACCCGCCTCGGCCAGGGCGTGGCCGATGTTGGTCAGGCACTGCTCGGCCTGCGCGACCACGTCGTCGGAGATCGTCATCGTGGCGTAGTCGAACCCGGTCGTGCCGGACACGTGCACCCAGTCCCCGTCCACCACGGCGCGGGCGTAGCCGATCTGCTCCTCGAACGTGGAACCGCTGAGGATCGCGCGTCGTTCCGTCATGCCGCACAAGCTAGGTGAGCAGCACCGATACGTCCAATACACCACACACCATGACGTGATATCCCTGAACGTATGACCCGCCCGGAACTGGCCCTCCCCCAGCTGCACGCGTTCGTCGTGCTGGCCGAGGAACTGCACTTCGGCCGCGCCGCCGCCCGCCTGGGCATCGCGCAACCCCCGCTGAGCCAGCAGATTCGCCGCCTGGAGGACCGGGTCGGGCACCCCCTGTTCACCCGAAGCCCGGACATCGGCCTGACCGCCGCGGGTCGCGAGCTGCTCCCGGCGGCCCGCCGCGCCCTGGACGACCTCGCCGACGGCCTGGCCGCCGCCCGCGCGGTCGGGGGCGGGCTGGCGGGTCGCCTGCGCATCGGGTTCGCCGCGTCCCTCGCGCTGACCGTCCTGCCGGGGTTGCTGCGCGCCTACCGCGACCGGTTCCCGGACGTGCGCCTGGACCTGCACGAGATGACCACCGCAGCCCAGGTCAGCGCCCTGCACGACCGGACCGTGGACGTGGGGTTGCTGCGCGAGGACCCGCGCGATCCCGACCTGCACACCGCGCTCGTCCACACCGAGCGTTTCGTGGCCGTGCTGCCCTCCACCCACCCCTTGGCCACCCACCGCGCGGTCGCCCTGCGATCGATGGCCGACGAACCGTTCGTGCTGCTCCCCCGCTCGGCGGGCCCCCGCTTCCACGACCGCGTCATCGACGTGTGCCAGGCGGCCGGGTTCACCCCGCGGGTGGCGCAACGGGCCGTCGAGTGGCAGACCGTCTGCGCCCTGGTCGGCGCGGGCCTGGGCGTCTCGCTGGCCCCGGAGGGCATCCGCCGCCTCCGCCTCAAGGGCGTGGCGTTCCGCAACACCGCCTCCGACGCGACCACGGACGTCCTGGCCGCCTGGCGCAAGGACGATCCGAACCCCCTTCTAGGTCATTTCCGCACCCTGGTCCACGAATTCGGATCATGATGGGAGCCATGACCGACTCGCAGGCCACCTCCCAGACCATCGACGCGTTCGACCAGGGCGGCGACCACTTCGCCGCGTGGACCCCGCTGCTGTGGGACCCGATCGGGGCCGCGACCGTCGCGCTCGCGCCGCCCCAGCCGGGCGAGAAGGTGCTGGACGTGTGCTGCGGCACCGGGTCGTCGGCGATCCCCGCCGCGCGCCGGGTCGGCGAGACCGGTTCGGTGGACGCGATCGACCTGTCCACTTCGCTGCTGGAGCACGCCAGGGGACGGGCGGCGGACCTGCCGAACCTGCGCTTCCACCGCGCCGACGCGACCGAGTGGACCGGCGGCCCGTACGCCCGGTTCCAGTGCGTCTTCGGCGTGTTCTTCCTGCCGGACATGGACGCCGACACGCGCCGCTTGATCGGGCTGGTGCGCCCGGGCGGTGCGGTGACCATCACCACTTGGCGGGAGAACGGCGTCCAGGACGTCGTCGGTTCGCTGTTCCAGGCGATCACCGAGGTCACCGGCGTGACGCTGCCGCCGAAGCAGTCCCACAACGCCGCCGCGCGCGTGGACTCCGAGGACAAGCTCGCCGGCTGGCTGACCGGCCTGGGCCTGCGGGACGTGGCGGTCCACCCGGTGGACCACGACGCCCCGCTGACCCCGGACTCGGCGTGGGACTTCCTGATGGGCTCGGCCGCCCGGACCGCCTTCGCCGACAAGGACGAGGCCACGGTCGCCGCGATCCGCGCCCGCTACCGGGAGCTGATGGCCTCGATCCCCGTCTTCCGGGCCCGCGCCCTGGTCGGCACCGGCACGGTCTGACGTCACGCCGGTTTCATGCGGAAGTCGTAGCGGGCGGGCAGGGTTTCGTCGGGGCAGGCCTGGCGCCACAGCGCGTCCAGGCTCACCTCGCCCTCCCGCAGGTCGTCCACGTCGAACCCCGCCCGCAGCACCGCCGCCGCACGCTCCCGCGAGCCCGCCGCCAGCGCCGCGCGCACCTCGGCCAACCTGATCCGGCCGTGCGACCGCACCGACTCCGGCACCGCGTCCACGAACGCCAGCGCCTGCGCCGCACGCCCCGACGACAGCAACGCCGACACCGCCTCCACCGCCAACTGCCACCGCGACGGGTCGGCGGCGTGCGCGGCCACCAGCAGGTCCGCCGAACCGTCCAGCACACCCAACGCCCGCAACGCCCACGACGTGTCCCGGTGCGCCAACGACGCCAGGTAGTGCGCGCGAGCCGCCTCGACATCGCCTTCGGCGTGGGCCATCACGCCCAGGTGATAGGCGGTCGCCCAGTTCTGCGGGGAGGACTCCAGCAGCTTGCGCCAGTGCTCCCCCACCACGTACGACACGGGGTCGCCGACCGGCAGGAACCCGGCGTCCAGCAACGCCACCCACGGCGCCTGCTCCGGACCCGTCGCGGTGAACGGGGTCGCGGGCGTGGAGATCCCGGGACTCACGCGGTCCTCCAACGCGCCCCACCCGCTGCCCGACAGCAGCACCTCGCCCACCGGCAGGTCGGCGGTCTCCTCGAACGCCGCCAACGCCCCACCCAGGTCACCGGGCCGCACGGGACCGTAGGACTCCACCCACGTCCACTGCGCACCCCCGGGCAACGGCAGGTGCTCGTACTGGGTCGTCGCCAACCCGGCCTGGATCTCGCAGTACGCCCCGCCGCCCAGCCACTCCTGCCAGTGCCGCCCGCCCACGGTCTCGCCCCAGCAGAACAACTTCCGCCCCCGCAACCGACCCGTGGACGCCTGCACCAGCCCGCCGACCGCCTCCACCCACGGCTGCCCCACCTCGTCGGGCACCTCGTAGAAGTAGTCCACGGCCTTGGCCTCCCGCCCCGGCGCCAGGTCCCGCGCCGGCACCCGCTCGACACGGCCGGTGTAGGAGGCCAGGAACGCCGTGTCCGCCGGCGCGCGCACCACCGTGTCCGGCGTCTGCGGCACGGCCGCGTTGGACCACCAGTACATCGGCACGGTCTCGGCCCTCGGGTTGCGGATGCGCACCCCGACCACCAGGACCGGCGAGTCCGGCGGCAGCCAGGCGTCCACCTGGAAGACCACGCCGCGCATCCGCTCGTACTCCCACATCCGCAGCACCCGCGTCCCGTCGGGCCGGGTGACGACGGCCGTGTGCAGCGGGTCGCAGGTGAACGGGCAGTGCCCGCGGGTGCCGATGTTCCACTCCACCCCGCCCGCGAACCACGCCCCGCGCAGCCCCAGGTTCGCCGGTTGCAGCACCCGCGGCTGGAACAGCAGCTCCCGCCCGTCCGCGACCAGCGACCACAGCCGCCCGCCCAGTCCGGGCAGGAAGGTCGCGCGCACACGGGAGTTCTCCAGCACCACCGCGTCCACGGTGGACGGCCGCGGCGCCCGCCCGTAACCGTCCTGCAGCAGGTACGGGAAGACCGTCCGCACCCCGCCGTACGCCGCGCCGGCGGCGATGTGCGGCGGCACGTCGGAGAAGTCCAGCCGGTAGGGCGGGTCGAGCAGGCCGGCCAGCGGCGGGAGCGGGTTGGTCGGGCCGACCCCCGACATGCGCAGGGTCAGCGCTTCGCGGCGCGGCGTCATCAGCCGTTCTTCTTCCAGTCCACGGTCCGGGAGTGTGCGCAGCGGTCTGGCCGGCGCGCACCGGTCGCGCGCGAAAGTCCAACCGCCGGCGCGACAATTCCAGCCGGGCCGCTCAGTCGGACCGGGGCTCCTCCGGCCGGTCGCCGGAGACCAGCGGCGGGTTGTCGTGGTCGGGGACGCGGTCGCTCCACCCGCCGGGCACGGCCCGGAACCGCTGCTCGCGGAACCGCAGCGGCGCGACGCCGACCCGCCGGGTGAACAGCCGGCTGAAGTAGGCGGCGTCGTCGTAGCCGACCGCGGCGGCGATGCCGTGCACGGGCATGGCCGTGGTGGCCAGCAGCTCCTTGGCGCGGTTGAGCCGCACCGCCAGCAGGTACTCCTTCAGGCCCGACCCGGTGCTGCGCCGCACGGCCGCGCGCAGCTCGCCCACGGTCATGCCGTGCCGGGCGGCGACTTGGGCGACCCCGACCGGCAGCAACGCGTCCGCGGCGAGCCGGTCCAGCAGCGAGTCGCCCGACGGCGTCCGGTCGCTGCGCACTCGGCGCAGCTCCACCAGCAGGTCGTGCACCGCCGCCGCGGCCTCGACCTGCGCCAGCGGGCTGCCGCCGCGCGCGGCGCGCACCACCCGGCCGACGATCACCCGCACCTGGTCCACGTCGTTGAGCGGCACGACCGGGTCGTCCGGGGTCACGTACCCGAGTTCGACGTACGCCTCCGCGGCCGGGCCCTCGAAGTCGACGAACAGCTCCTCCCAGCCGCCGTCCTCGGCGGGCCCGTAGTGGTGCTCGCGGCCCGGCGACAACCACAGCAGCACCGGACCGACCACGTCGTGCCGGACCCCGTCCGCGCCCGCGAACCAACCCTTGCCCTCCACGACGACCACGGCGACGTGGTGGTCCAGCACGCGCGGCCCGACCACCGGCAGCACGCCGCGCTGCATCCCGACCCCCAGGCACACCAGGCCGAGCCGGCGGTGCGCCGGCGACGGCGTGAAGTAGCGCATCCAGGAGCGGTACGACAAGGCGGTCCTCCCGCATGACCCGGACCGGCCGCCGGGGCGGCTCACGATTATGTGGGGTCGCGGCGGCGGGCACCAACGGGCGTTCCCCCGATCTCCGCGCGCACCCCGGGCGCGGAGCGAGTACGACGGGGGGTGACCGACCACGAACGGAGGGTGCCGCCGATGACCGTCGCGACCGGTTCGCCGGAGCACGTGGCCCACGTGGACGACCTGGCCCGCCGCCTGGTCGCTGCCGGAGTCCCGCGGGTGCGCGAGGAGTCCATCCCGATGCGACGCTGGACCCCGCGCCGCTGCGAACTGCGCCCCTTCGGCCCGGCGGTCCCGGTGGCGTACACGGCGCGGACCGGCCCGGAAGGCGTGACCGGTCCACTGTCGAGCCGCGCGCGGGCCGGGGTCGTCGGCCTGGCGCGCATCCCCGCGACCGAGCGGAACGTCCTCGACTGGGACGGTGCCCCCGTCCCCGACCCGTCGCTGGCGCAGGAGGAGATCCGGGACGCGCTGGCGCGGTTCGAGACCGCGGGCGCGGTCGGGGCGGTGCTCGTGGTGGACGAGCCGGACACGTTCCTGCTGCGCGACGGCCGCCACCGCGGCATCCCTGCGGTGTTCGTCGGCCCCGACCACGGGCTGCGCGAGGGCGAGGAGGTGACGGTGGTGCTGGAGGCCGACATCGACGTGGTCACCACCCGCAACCTGGTCGCCCTGGTCCCCGGCGCCACTCCCGACCTGGTCGCGCTCCAGTCCGCCACGGACGGTCCGGACGCGTTGGCGGACAACGACTCCGTGCTGGCGGCCGTGGCGGAACTGGTGCGCGCGGACCTGACCGCGGGCGTGCTGGTCCTGCTCACCACGGGCCGGCTGGCGACCGAGGAGGTGTGGGGCGTGCCGGCGTTCCTGGCCGAGCACCGCGACGACGTCGTCCCCCGCCTCACCGCCGCGGTGAGCGTGGCCGGGCCGTGCTTCGCCACCGGCCACCGGGCG